>NZ_VWWG01000174.1:0-13040 GCF_011753085.1 Burkholderia sp. Tr-862 | reverse complement strand
CGCGCCGGCGCCATGCACCGATGCGCGCTCGGTCGCGAGATTGACCGACGCGCGCGTGACGCCCGGTATCGCGGCCAGCGCCTTTTCGACGCGGCCGGCGCAGGATGCGCACGTCATGCCGCCGATGTCGAATTCGAGCTCGCGGGAAGCGGCCGGCGGCGTCGCGGCGACCGCTGTCGCGCCGTAGCCGGCCTGCTGCACGGCTTCGGCCAGTCGCGACGCGGAAACGTCCGGTGCCGCGTCGATGGTCGCGCGCTCGGTGGCGAGGTTGACCGACGCACGCGTGACGCCCGGCACCTTCGCCAGCGCCTTTTCGACGCGCGACACGCACGACGCGCAGGTCATGCCGTCGATATCGAGTTCGATCGTAGCGGCGGCCGCGGGCAGTGCCGCCGGCATGGCGGGCAGCGCTTCGGCGCGTGGCGCGTGCTGCGCCTGCGCGGCAGCAACGGCTTCGAACGCCGCTTCGCGCACGCTCGCGCGATAGCCCGCCGCGCTGATCGCATCGACGAGCTGCACGGGCTCGACCGTGTCCTGCGCGGTCACCGTCGCCGCCTGCGCGTCGAGATCGACCGCGGCCTCGACGACGCCCGGCACGGCGGCGAGTGCACGCTGCACGCGGCCCGTGCAGCCGCCGCAATGCATGCCGTCGACGGACAGTTCGATCGTTTGCAAGCCCGCGGAGGCGAGTGGTTCAGTCATGTCGGATTCCCCAAAAGCGCGGTTCGTGCCGCGAATGATCCCAGTATCAACATTCCCATGATGGGAAGGTCAAGGGGGGCGACGATGCAATGCACGGACGTGTGTACCGGCTCGGGGCTGCTGATGCGTCCCCCTATTTGCCGGAGCCCGGGCAGCCAATGCGTTGGTCCGGACGGCGTTGCCTTCCGCCGCCTGGGGACTGTCGACGCGGCAACCACCGCTCCGCCCGTTATTCGGCATATTGGGGGATGCCCTTAGGCGCTATGATACCGGCCTGACATCAGCGCCCGCCTAGCGAAGCGGCGACCGGGCAGGCTGGGGTGCCTTGCTTTCGCCGGTCGTGAGTCGAACAAGGCGTTGACTGACAAGAACGATATTCGGCCAGTACACAATGATTGAAAACCTACGAGAATCAATTTCGCTGCGGCGCGCGGCAGGCGCGTCGCTGGCCCTGGCGGCGCTGCTGGCGGGATGCGCGTCGCAACCGGACGCGATCCAGCGGAAAACCGGCTGGCTGCGCGCCGAAGTGGCCGATTCCTATATATATGCGTATCCGCTTGTGCTGATGGACGTCGCGAAGGAAGCCGCCACAGGCGGCGACGGCGCGCAGCCGGGCCAGGCGCCGCTCAACACGCTGCGTCACGCGCAGGCGCTGCCGCCCGTCGGCGCGCTCAATCCGCCGCTGCCGGGCGTCGACACGCTCGACTCGACCGGCTGGCTCGACGTCGGCGCCGAGCCGGTGATCGTCACGCTGCCCGACACCCGCGGCCGCTACTGGGATGCCCGCGCGCTCGACATGTGGACGAACGTGCTGTGGTCGTCGTCGAGTGTCGCGGCGCGTGGCGCACGCGGCGCCGCGCGATCGCAAACGATTGCTTTTGCCGCGAAGGACTGGCAGGGCACGCTGCCGAAGGGCGCATTGCGTATCGACGTGCCGTCGGCCAACGCCTGGCTCGAGGTGCGGCTGCAGACGAGCGGCGGGCGCGACCTCACGAACGTGAAGAAACTGCAGCGGGCGATCCGCGTGGTGCCGCTGTCCGTTAATACGGGCAGCGCGCGCGGCGCGTCGGTCGCGGTCCATGCGGGCAGCGCGCCGTCGGAAGCGGCGAGCGGCGGCACGCCGGCCGAGCAGGTCGCCGCGCTCGACCCGAAGGCGTTCTTCACGCGTTTCGCGCAGGCGCTGCAGGACAACCCGGCACCGGCCGACGACGCGCACGCGCAGGAACTCCTGAACGACATCGGCGTGTCGGCCGGCTACCCGGTGCCGTGGACGGGCGATCGCCTGAGCGCCGCGACGGCCGGCGTCGCCGAAGCGCGCGCGCGGCTCGCGGCGCCGCCGCCGAACCTGCTGAACGCGAACGGCTGGAGCTGGATCGGCGACGCGGCCGGCAAGTACGGCCAGGACTACGCGTTGCGCGCATACGCGGCCTACACGCAGTTCGGCACAGCAACGCGCGACGACGAGACGCTCGCGCTCGTGCGTGTCGACAGCGACGGCCATCCGCTGAACGGCGCGAACCGCTACGTGCTGCACTTCGCGCCGGGCGCGCTGCCGCCGGTGCGCGGATTCTGGACGCTGACACCGTACTCCACCAACGGCGCGCTGCCCGACGTCGGCTCGGCGCGCCGCTCGCTGGGCGACCGCGACCGGCTGCGCCGCAATCACGACGGCTCGATCGACGTGGTCGTGTCGGCGTCGTCGGGCGGTGCGCATGCGGCCAACTGGCTGCCGGCGCCGCGCACCGATTTCGCGCTTGCGTTGCGCCTCTACGCACCGAAACCGCAAGCGAGCGACGGCTCGTGGATGCCGCCCGTCGTCGTCCGGAAATGAACGGATAGGCGCCGCCGCTGTCCGATCCGCGGGCGGGGCGCTCACGCCTGAACGCCGTTCCGTCACCTCCTGAGCCTATACTTTCGGGATTGCGTGCACGGCCGCGCCGGTTTTCCGGTGCGGCCCGGCATCCATTTCCGAGATATTCAAGCATGGCAAGCGCAGAGAAAGAAACCGTACCCTCGACCCTCCATACCCTCGGCGGTGTTGCACGCTCGCGCCGGGCCCGGCGTATCGGCCTCGGCGTGCTGATCTTCATCGTTTTGTTCGGACTGCTCGGGTTCTTCGCGGCGCCGCCGCTGATCCGCCACATCGCCGAACAGCAATTGAGCCAGCAGCTCGAGCGGCCGTCCACGATCCAGCGCATCGCGCTGAACCCGTACACGCTGAATCTCGAAGCCGACGGCGTGCACGTCGGCGAGCGCGGCGGCCAGGGCGACTTCATCGATATCGACAAGCTCGTCGTGCGGCCGTCTTGGTCGTCGCTGTTTCGCGGCGCGCCGATCGTCAACGAAGTGCGCGTCGACTCGCCGCGCTTCCATATCGTCCGCTACGACGCGCAGCGCTTCAACTTCACCGACCTGATCGAGAAGTTCTCGAAGCCGTCGCCCCAGCCCGAAAGCAAGCCGACGCAGTTCTCGGTGTCGAACATCCAGGTCAACGGCGGCCGGATCGACTTCGATGACCGCCTGCTGAACGAAAAGCACGTGGTCGACAACTGGACGCTCGGCATTCCGTTCATCGCGACGCTGGCGTCGAAGACCGACATCTTCGTGCAGCCGAAGCTGCGCGCGCGGTTCGACGGCAGCCCGATCGCGATCGACGGCAAGACGAAGCCGTTCGCGCTGTCGCGCGAGTCGGAAGTCGCGCTGAAGTTCGACCGGCTCGACGTGCCGAAGCTGATTACGTACGCGCCGGCGAAGCTGCCGGTGATCGTCACGAGCGGCCTGTTGAGCAGCGACCTCACGCTGAACTTCGTGATGAGCGGCGACACGCCCACGCTGCGCGTGTCGGGCACCGTCGACCTGAACGACGCGAAGGTCACCGGCCGCGCGTCCGAGCCGCTGTTCGCCGCGCGCGGCGTGCATGTGGCGGCCGCCGGCCTCGAGCCGCTGCGCAACGTGCTGCATTTCGACGAGATCCGGATCGACCAGCCGGTCGTCGACCTCGCGCGCGACAAGCAGGGCGTGCTGAACGTCGAGAAGCTCGCCGGCCAGCCGGCCGCCGCGCCGAAGGCTGCCGCGGGCAAGCCGGCCGCGTCGGGCGCCGCCGCATCGACGGCCGCCGCCACTGCCGCTATCGCTGCAAGCGGTGCGAAGGCCGAAGCCGCCGCGAAGGAAGCACCGCCGCTCGACCTGACGATTCGTCATTTCGCGATCGACGGCGGCACGATCAACGTCGACGACCGCGTGCCCGCGACGCCGACCGCGATGTCGCTGACGAAGCTCGCCGCGACGCTCGACGGCTTCACGCTGCAGGGCAAGGCGCCGGCGAAGTACACGCTGTCGACGTCGCTGTCGCATGGCGGCGACGTGAAGGCCGAAGGCGCGTTCAGCGTCGCGGCGAAGCAGGCCGACACGAAGCTGACGGTCGACGCGCTCGCGCTGCCGGCGCTGCAGCCGTATCTCGGCGAGGCGACCCGTGCGCGCGTGCTCGACGGCACGCTCGGCGCGACCGTCAACGCGAAGGCCGACTGGGGCAAGACGCCGCTCGACGCGCAGGTCGCCGATAGCACGGTGAGCCTGAAGTCGCTGAAGCTCGCGACGCCGGACGCGAAGGCGCCCGCGATCGTGCTGCCCGATGCGAGCGCGAAGATCGCGAAGGTCGATGTCGCCGCGCGCACCGCGGAAATCGCGAGCGTCGACGCGACCGGGCTCGCGCTCGACGTCAAACGCCTGAAGGACGGCAAGATCGACCTCGCGGCGCTGGCCGAACCCGCGCAGGCGGCGGTGCCCAAGCGCACGGTCGCGCGCAAGGCCGAGGCGGCGGCGCCGTCGTGGCATTACCGGATCGGCGCGCTGAACGTGAAGGACTCTGCCGCGAACTTCACGGACCTGTCGACGCCGCGCCCGGTGAAGCTCGCGATCAAGCCGCTCGACCTGTCGGTGCAGAAGATCAGCGACGACATGACGAAGCCGCTGCCGGTGCAGCTGAAGGCGACGCTGAACCGCAAGGGCGCGCTGAGCGTGACGGGCGACGTGACCGCGCAGCCGCTGAAGCTCGGCCTGAAGATCAACGGTAACCGCCTCGACGCGGCCGCGTTCGAGCCGTACTTCGGCAGCGCGCTGAACGCGACCATCGCGAGCGCGCTGCTCAACGCGCAAGGCAACCTGACGTTCGCGCAGGTGAAGGACGCGCCGCGCGCGACCTATCGCGGCGATGCCGCGCTGGTCGACGTGCGGATGCTCGACAAGGCGACGTCCGATCCGTTCGCGGGCTGGCGCTCGCTCGCGCTGTCGAACCTGAAGGTGAACTACGACGAGAAGGGCACCGACGTCGACGCCGCGCGCGTGACGTTCTCGAACTTCTACGGTCGCGTGCTGCTCGATGCGCAGGGGCGGCTGAACCTGAAGGACGTCGTCGCGAAGGAGACGGGCCCCGCGCAATCGCTCACGCGCGACGCGAGCAAGGGCGAGCCCGTGCCGCTGTCGCCGGGCGCCGCACCGGCCGCATCGGCCGCGGTCGCGCAGCAGGCGTCCGCGCCGGCCGCCGCATCGGCGACGGTCGTCGTGAAGGCCGCGCCGCCGCCGCAGAACCCGGTGCGGATGCATTTCGGCGAGCTGCTGCTGCAGAACGGCCGCGTCACGTACACGGACAACTTCATCAAGCCGAACTACACGGCGCACCTCGTCGCGATCAAGGGCACGGTCGGCGCGTTCGGCACGGATTCGACGACGTCCGCACCGGTCGACGTCGCCGCGAACCTCGAAGGCAACGGGCCGATCTCGATCAAGGGTTCGGTGAATC
Organism: Burkholderia sp. Tr-862; assembly: GCF_011753085.1. Lineage (NCBI taxonomy): Bacteria > Pseudomonadati > Pseudomonadota > Betaproteobacteria > Burkholderiales > Burkholderiaceae > Burkholderia > Burkholderia sp. Tr-862. The sequence goes on along the minus strand of NZ_VWWG01000174.1, from coordinate 7,540 downwards.
CGCTGATCGAGAAGCCGGCGCTGGACCTGACGGCGACCGCGCACGACATCGAGCTGACCAACCTGACGCCGTATTCCGCGAAGTACGCGGGCTATCCGATCACGAAGGGCAAGCTCAACGTCGATCTGCACTACCAGCTCGCGAACGACCAGCTGCAGGCGAACAACCACATCTTCATCGACCAGCTCACGTTCGGCGACCACGTCGACAACGACACGGCGACGAAGCTGCCGGTGAAGCTCGCGATCTCGCTCCTGAAGAACACGCGCGGCCAGATCGACGTGAACCTGCCGGTGTCGGGTTCGCTGTCGAATCCGGAATTCAGCGTCGGCGGGCTGATCTGGCGCGCGGTGCTGAACCTGATCGCGAAGGCCGTCACGTCGCCGTTCTCGCTGCTCGCGAATGCGTTCGGCGGCAGCGGCGGCGAGGATCTCGGCTACGTCGAGTTCGCGCCGGGCTCGTACCAGCTGACCGACGCGCAGCAGAAGAAGCTCGACACCGTCGTGAAGATGCTGACCGAGAAGCCGTCGATCCGCCTCGACCTGATCGGCCGCGTCGATCCGGCGAAGGACACGCCGGGGCTGCGCGACGCGTACGTCGACCGGCTGGTGCGCCAGCAGAAGCTGAAGGACGTGATCGGCCAGGGCGAGAGCGTCGATCCGATGTCGGTGAAGGTCGACCCGGCCGAGTACGAGAAGTACCTGACGCGTGCGTACAAGGCCGCCGACTTCAAGAAGCCGCGCAACCTGGTCGGCCTGCAGAAGACGCTGCCCGAGGCGGACATGAAGCAGGCGCTGGCCGATCATGCGCCGGCCGACGACAACGCGCTGCGTGCGCTCGCGCAGCAGCGTGCGCAGGCCGTGCGCGAGTATCTCGACGGCAAGATCGATTCGAGCCGGATGTTCGTCGTGGCGTCGAAGCTCGATGCGAAGGGCATCGAGGACAAGGGCGCGACGACGCGCGTCGACTTCGGCCTGCAGTAACCCGCGTCATTCCCTCATCCGCCGCCGCTGCGTCCGACCGGCAATCGGGCGCGGCGGCGCGCTTCCCGTCAGCGCACGGCGATCGCCGGTTCGCGCTTGTCCAGTTCCTTCTTCGCGGCCAGCGGCAGGCGGGCATCGTCCCATTGCGCGAGCCATTCGATTTCCTTCGCGGTGAACACCTGGCCGTAGTTGCGCAGCGCGTACTGCAGCGCGTCCACGACGTGGTGGCGAATGATTTCGGGGGTACGTGCATCGTCCAGCACGAACCGGAGAGCTTCCAGGGTCGACATACGCGTGCTCCGGGCTAGGGGAAAACCCTTTATCGCACGCCAATAGTCCTGCGCCAACCGGGAAAAAAATACGGTCCACCCGGCCGCGCCCGGGCACGCACCGCATTGCGACTGCGCGATGTCAATTGCGATTGGTTACGTTTGATAGAAAACAGAAAGCCCCGCTTCATGCGACCGCCGCACGACGCGCCGATATTTGGCGCGCTTGTTGGCAAGTCATGCGGTTCAACGTCAATCGATGAGGTGGGGTGATGATTTCCAGGTTCGCTAAGCAACGAAAAATGGCGGTGATGGTGGCGGGCGCGCTGGCGCTCGCCAGCGTGGGCGCCTACGCGGCGCAGCAGGACGGCAACAGCCAGGGCGAGAACGGCGGCCACGCGCGCCGTGTCGTGAAGCACGTGCTGCTGATCAGCGTCGACGGCCTGCACGAGCAGGATCTCGCGCGCTGCGTCGGCGCGAATACGTGCCCGAACATCGCGGTGCTCGCGCAAAGCGGCGTCACGTACACGAACGCGTATACGCCGGGCCTGTCGGACTCGTTCCCGGGCCTCGCGGCGCTCGTGACGGGCGGCTCGCCGAAGACGGCCGGCCTGTTCTACGACGTGTCGTACGACCGCAACCTGTACGCGCCGGGCGACACGACCTGCTCGGGCAAGCAGGGCTGGAACGTCGTGTTCGACGAGACGACCGGCATCGATGCATTCAACGGCGGCGCGCTCGTGCACCTCGACGGCGGCGGCGCGTTCAACCCGCAGGCGATCCCGAATGCGAAGGTCAACGGCAAGTGCGTGCCGGTGTACCCGCACAACTACGTGAAGACCAACACGGTGTTCGAAGCCGTGAAGGCCGGCGTGCCGAATGCATACACCGCGTGGGCCGACAAGCACGCGTGGGGCTACGACTGGGTGAACGGCCCGTCGGGCAAGGGCGTCGACGATCTGATGCGCACCGAGATCAACTCGATCGATCCGGCGACGCAAACGGCCTATACGGACGTCTATTCGCATACCGCGCAATTCGACAACCTGCACGTGCAGGCGCTGATCAACCAGATCAATGGCCGGGACTCGACGGGCACCAAGAGCGCGCCGGTGCCGACGCTGTTCGGCGCCGACTTCCAGACGCTGAGCGTCGCGCAGAAGGCGCCGGTGACGAAGGGCGGTGGCTACCTCGATGCGAACTTCACGCCGAACGGGCAGGTCGCGAATGCGATCACGTACGTCGACAACTCGATCGGCCATATCGTCGCGGCGCTGAAGCAGGCCAACCTGTATTCGTCGACGGCCGTGATCGTCACGGCGAAGCACGGCCAGTCGCCGACCGATCACACCAAGCTCGTGAAGAACGGCGACACGCTGACGAAGCTGCTCGAAGCGAACAACTACATCGACCCGAACGGCAACTTCGGCCAGAACAACACGACGACGGGCAACCTGAACGACGGTTCGGGCCTGGTCGGCACGGGCCTGGTGCAGACCGACGACGTCGGCCTGATCTGGCTGCGCGACCGCAGCCAGCGCACGGCCGTGGTGCAGACGCTGAAGGCGAACCTGGGCTGCAACGCGCCGGGGATCTGCGCGGACGGCTCGCAGGCCTACATCCTGTACGGCGCGGCGCTGGCCGACCGGTTCGGCGATCCGGCCAACGGCCGTACGCCGGACATCATCGTCCAGCCGAATCCGGGCGTGATCTACACGTCGAGCACGAAGAAGGACGAGGAGCACGGCGGCAACGCGCCGGACGACAGCCACCTCGGCCTGCTCGTGTCGTATCCGGGCCTCCATCGCGCGCGCACCGTGAGCGATCTCGTCGGCACGAAGCAGGTCGCGCCGACGATCCTCGGGCTGCTCGGCGCCGAACCGCGTCTGCTGAACGCAGTCGTGGCCGAGAACACGCACGTGCTGCCGGGGCTCGGTATCGGGCGTTGATGCTGCGTGCCGGATGCCGCCCGCGGGCGGCGTCCGGCGCGGAGCGCGCGCTGCCGTGCGGTGGCGCGCGGCGCTTTCCCCATCGCGATGCGCGTAGTCGCGGTGCGCGTCACCCGCGCGCGGATTCGTCCAGCATCCATTCCCTGAAGCGCCGCAACGCATCGCTCGTGTCGAGGCGCTCCGGCGCGTAGCACAGATAGTGACCCTGCACGTGCACGTCGACCGGTGCGTCGAACGGCTCGATCAGCGTGCCGGCCGCGAGATTGTCGAGAATCAGGAAACGCGGCACGAGGGCGATCCCGAGCCCGGCCTGCGCCGCCTGGATCAGCACCGAATACTGTTCGAAGCGCGGTCCGGCAAGCGCGTTCATCTGCGTCGCGCGATACCGCTCGGCCCATTCGGACCACGCAATCTCGGCCTGCTCGTGCACGAGACGCGGCGCCGCCACCGCGTCGTCGGGCACGTGCAGCGCATGCCGCTCGGCGAATTCGCGCGAGCAGACCGGCACGAAGGTCCGCCCGCCCAGATAGTCGCTTCGTACGCCTTCCCATGCGCCGTCGCCGTAGCGGATCGCCGCGTCGAGTCCGAACGGAAACACGTCGCCGGGCGCGAGATGGCGGCGAAAGCTCAGCGTGACGCTCGGCGCGGTGGCGAGAAAGCGCGTGAGCCGCGGCAAGAGCCACTTGGTCGTGAACGTCGGCACGCTCGCGATCGTCAGCAGGTCGCTGTTCTCGCGCGCGCTCAGCAGTTCGATCGACGCGTTGCCGATTTCGCGCAGCGGCCCGACGACGCGGGCGTGGTACACCTGGCCCGCGCGGGTGAGCGCGAGACCGCGCCCCTCGCGCACGAACAGCTTCACGCCGAACAGTGCCTCGAGGTTCGCGATCTGTCGGCTGACCGCGCTCGGGCTCAGGCCCAGTTCCCGGGCCGCGTAGGAGAAATTCAGGTACTTCGCGGAAGTGGCGAATGCGTGCAGCTCCGCCACGTTCGGATACAGGTGTTTCATCGGCGGCTGTTCCGTCCTTGCACAGATCGATGCGCGCTTTGTACGTTTTTTTCATGACGATGCCATGTCGGCGCCGCACACTGCAGCCGTTCGGAAAACGCGTGACAGCCCCGCCCGGCGGGCGTCGTGCGGTGTCCTTGTCTCTTGCCCGCGAGTATTTCCATGCCTGCGTCTCCTGCCCCGGCACTGGCCGATGGTGTTCCGGTTCCGCGTAACCGGCCCGTGCGTCCGAGCGCCGGACGCCTGCTGCTGCACGCGCTCGTCGCCGTGTTCGGGCTTTATCTGCTGCTGCCGATCGCCCTGCTGCTGATCGGTTCGGTGGGTCAGTCGTGGACGAACACGCTGCTGCCCACCGGCTTCACCGGGCACTGGTTCGCCGACCTGGCCGAGAACCGCAGCTTCACCCGCGCATTCGGCGTGAGCCTGACGGTCGCGCTGGCGTGCTGCGCGCTCAACGCGGTGGTCGGCCTGCCGCTCGCCTATGCGCTGCATCACCGCGCACAGGCCGGGCGCGGAATGGCGACGCGCATCGTGATGCTGATGCCGGTCGGCGTGCCCGCGCTGACGCTCGGCTTCGGCTACATCGCGATCTTCAGCGGCGACACGCTGCCGTGGCTCGGCACGCTGCCGCTGATGATCGCGGCGCACGCGGTGCTGACGCTGCCCTACCTGCTGCAGACGCTGCTCAGCGATCTGCGCCACCTCGGCCTCGCGCGTCTCGAGGCCTGCGCGGCGACGCTCGGCGCGACGCCGCTGCGCCAGTTCGTCACGATCGTGCTGCCGAACCTGCGGCACAGCCTGTTTTCCGGGCTCGTGATGGTGGCCGCGCTGTCGATCGGCGAATTCCAGATTTCGAACCTGATCGCCGGCTTTCGCTACCGCAACTATCCGATCGTGCTGCTGCAGGCGTTCTACGGCGCGTCGGGGATGGCGTGCGCGGCTACCGTCGTGCTGCTCGTCCTCGCCGTGCTCGCGACGCTCGTGTCGGTCGGCACCGTACAACGCATGAAATGAGTCCGTCATGAGCCTCGAGTTCGAACACGTCAGTTTCCAGTATCCCGGCGCGCGGCATGGCGTCGACGACGTCACGCTGGCCGCCGCGCAAGGCGAACTGCTCGCGGTGATGGGGCGCAGCGGGTCCGGCAAGTCCACGCTGCTGCGGCTCGCGGCCGGGCTGCTCGAAGGCGGCAGCGGCCGCATCGCGATCGGCGGCGACGACATGGCGGGCGTGCCCGTGTGGCGGCGCGAGGTGGGCATGGTGTTCCAGCACTACGCGCTGTTTCCGAACCTGTCGGTGGCCGACAACGTCGCATACGGGCTGCGGATGCGCGGCGTCGCGGCGGGCGCGAGACGGCAGCGCGCGCACGCGATGCTCGAGCGCGTCGGGCTGGCGGCGCATGCGGAGCGTGGCATCACGATGCTGTCCGGCGGGCAGCAGCAGCGCGTCGCGCTGGCGCGCGCGCTCGTGATCGAGCCCAAGCTGCTGCTGCTCGACGAGCCGCTGGCGGCGCTCGATGCCGGCATCCGCCATCAGCTGCGCGACGAGATCCGCGCGCTGCAGCGCGCGTGCGGCGCGACGACGCTGCTCGTCACGCACGATCAGGACGAGGCGCTGAGCATGGCCGACCGTGTCGCGATCGTCGACGCAGGGCGCGTGCTGCAGGTGGGCACGCCGCGCGAGCTGTACGAGCGTCCGGCCAGCGCGCAGGTCGCGCGCTTCGTCGGGCACTCGACGCTGCTGCGCGGGCGCGTGCTCGCGCACGGCACGGTCGACGTGCGTTTCGCGACGCTGAACGTCGCGACCGACGGGCACCGGCCGGGCGCCGAGATCGACGTGCTGGTACGGCCCGAGCATGTGCAGGCCGACCCGCCGGCGCACAGCATGAATCGCATCGAAGGCCGTCGCGGGGAAGTGCGTTATTTCGGCGCGACGCAGCGCTACGACTTCATTCCGGACGGCTCGGCCGACGCGCTGCTGTGCGAGGGGCGCGAGCCCGCCGCACGCAGCATCGCGATCGAGCCGCGCCATCTGCTCGTGCTGCCGGCGTCGCCGGACGCGCGATGACCCCTTTCGTTCAACGGAGATTCACGATGCTTGCAGGCTCCCCTGTCATGAAAGCCATGCGCAACCGCGTGCTGGCGCTGTGTGCGCTCGTGGCGCTTTCCTGCGCCGCGGCGCATGCCGCGCCGCTGTATCCGGGCGAAGACGCGCTGTACGCAAAGGCCGCCGACGAAGGGCTGGTCGTGTCGTTCGATACCGGCCCCGAATGGGCGAACTGGAAGGCGCTGTTCGCCGAATTCCGCAAGCGCTATCCGAAGGTCGAGATCACCTACAACGACATCGGCTCGGCGGCGACCGTCGTCGCGCTCGACAAGTCGCGCCGCCGTCCGCAGGCCGATACCGCGTACTACTTCGCCGCGTCGGCGCTCGATGCCGAGAGCAAGGACGTCGTCGCGCCGTTCAGGCCGGTCAACTTCGACAAGCTGCCGAACGTGTTCCGCGCGGCGGACGGCCGCTGGTTCGCGGTGCACTCGCTGAACATCGCGTTCCTCGTCAACCGGAAGCTCGTGAAGAACGTGCCGCAGCGGTGGTCCGACCTGCTGAAGCCGGAATATCGCAATGCGGTCGTCTACCTCGACCCGCGTTCGACCGGGCAGGGGCAGGTCGCCGTGTTCGCGGCCGCGTATGCGAACGGCGGGAGCGTCGAGAATCCGAAGCCGGGCGCGGAATTCTTCGGCAAGTTGAAGAGTGCGGGCAACGTGCTGCGCGTCGAGGGCACGACGCCGTATGCGAAGTTCGTGAAGGGCGAGATTCCGATCCTGATCGGCTACGAGAACGACGGCCTGAAGGCGAAGTACGTCGACGGCATGGGGGACGCGGCCGACGTCGTGATTCCGCAGGACGGCAGCGTGTCGGCGCCGTACGCGATGAGCCTCGTGAAGAACGGCCCGAACCCTGCCGCCGCGCAGCTCTGGCTGAACCTGGTGATGAGCGACGTCGGGCAGGCGCTGTTCGCGCAGGGCTTCGTGCGGCCGGCCGTGCCCGGCACGCCGGTTGCGCCGGACGTCGCGGCGAAGCTGCCGAAGGCGCCGCAGGTGCGCCCGCTGGACGTGGCGAAGGCGGCGACGCGCAAGGCCGAGGTCGACCAGCTCTGGTCGCAGGCGACGCTCGGCCAGTAAGGAGCGCGCGATGCAGACCTCCCTGGCCGAACGCGGCGCGCTGCGCCGCTTCGGTGCGGTTCCGGCGGCGCTCCTGCTGGCCGTGTGCTTCGTGTTGCCGCTCGCCGCGCTCGTCGGCTCGGCGTTCACGGACGGCGGCCGCGCGTTCGCCGC
>NZ_VWWG01000173.1:0-13083 GCF_011753085.1 Burkholderia sp. Tr-862 | reverse complement strand
CGCGTGGGCGATCGCGGCTGCGCTGGCCGCGGCCGGCGCCGGCTGGTGGATTGCGTCGGGATGGGCGCCGGCGACGATCGCGCGCGTGCTGCTGGCCGTGGTCAGCACCGGGTCGGGGATTGCCGCGCTGTGGTACGCGGTGCGCATCGAGATCGACCGGCGGCTGTTCGCCGCGCTGGCGCGGGCGGCGTCGTGCGATGCGTCGGTCGACGACGGGCTCGCCGCGCTCGATCGCGCGCTTGTCGATCTCGGCTGGATCGACGCCGAAAAGGCCGGACGCGCTCTGGACGCCCGCGTGCGCGGCGCGGTCGGGCTATGCCGTGCCGCCGTGCTGGTCGCGATCGTGCAGTGGATCCTGGTCGGGCTGGCGATCGTGGTGCCGCGGGTCGGTTAGCCGTGCGCGGCGGCGGCGGGTGCTACCCGAGCGATAGCCATGTATGGACGAGGGTGCGAATCAGGTAGCGATTGCCGAATCAAAACCAAAAATACGAAACGCCGGCAATATTTACCCGTCAATGGTTGCGTTGAACCTGACGATATTCAAAAATTGTCGGCTAATCGAATTTATTGTGAAAGGTATTTATAATATCTGCTCGGCAGAAATCCCGCCTTAATACAATCAAGGGCATGCTGCATGGGCCATACCGCACTTTATAAGACGTTGCGTCTGGGCGACGCGCAATACAATCGGCTTGTCAAACTGGATACGCCACTCGGCGTCGACTGGTTACTGCCTCTGTACGTTAAAGGAACGGCCAGATTAGGACGCGATTATGAATTCGTGATCGACGTCGTGTCGCCGCGCGGTGGCCAGATCGAACTCAAAGCGCTGCTCGCCAAGCCGGTGACGCTCTGGATTCAGCAGGTCGACGGTACGTACATGCCGATTCACGGTTACGTTCACCGCTTCAGCCGGCTGGGATCCGACGGGCCCCTCACGTACTACAAGGTGGCCTTTTCCTCGTGGCTTTACTTCCTGTGCCTGCGTCGCGACATGCGCGACTGGCAGGAGCAGAACGGCGAACAGATTCTCACCGACGTATTCAACGAGCATGCGCAGGCACGCGGAGCGTTCCGCTTCGACCTGCATGGTGCGTTACCGTCGTATTCGAATCGCGTGCAATGGGAATACGATCTGAATTTCGTCCACCGGAGCATGGAAGAGGTTGGTGTATTTCCCTACTTCGAACAAGCGGACGACGGCCGATCCCACACGATGGTCGTGACGGACGACGCCTACTTCGTTCCGGCGCTCAGGCAACCGGTCGTCGAGTTCGGCCGCATGGAAATTGGCGGCGAGCTGGACGGATTCGCTCAATGGAAGGAGCAGCTTCAGATCGAGAGTGCGCAACTGACGTCGCGCTCGTTCGACTACAAGCGGCCCGATCTTCCCCGGCAAGTTCAAGGCGTGACCGACGTCCACGGCAATTTGCCGACGGACGGCGAGGTCTACGACTATCCGGGTGCCTACATGTGGTCCGATCGGGAGCAGGGCGAACGCCTCGCGCGGATTCGCCTCGAAGAGAAGATGTCGCGAATGAAGCGCTTTCACGGCGTGGGCGGCTTGCGCTGCGCGATGCCAGGAAGGCGTTTCGAACTTCGCGGTCACCCGGTTCACGATGCGGGCAACCAGGCCGATCGAGAGTTCGTGCTGCTTGGAGTCGACTGGTTGATATGCAACAACGTGCCGGGTCTCGATGGTGTGGAGGCCTTTCCCGATGGGCTGGCTGCCGAGGTTTCCGAGGCGAAGGCCGGAGCAACCGTGCGTCATGCAGACGGCAGCGAAGGCTTCTTTCAGGTGAAGGTCGAGGCACAGCCGCGCAACGTTCCGTTTCGCAGTCCGTTCGAGCACAAGAAGCCGGTCATGCAGTTGCAGAACGCGATCGTTGCCGGACCGGGTGGTGAAGAGGTGTACACCGACTCGCTGAATCGCGTGAAGGTGTGGTTTCACTGGAACCGCCGCAATGACCAGGACGAACGCGCGTCGTGTTGGGTGCGGCCGACCTTTCTCGATGCCGGTGCGAACCGCGGCGGCATCCAGCCACTGCGCAAGGGCGATGAAGTCGTCGTCGGTTTCATGGAAGGCGATTGCGACCGACCCGTCATCATTGCGAGGATGTACGGGGGCGCGACCCAGCCGGTGTGGCACTCGAACGGACTGCTGTCGGGCTACCGGTCGCGCGAGTACGGCGGGACGGGCTACAACCAGCTCGTCATGGACGACTCGACGCAGCAGAATCGCGTTCACCTCTATTCCAGCAGCTATCAGTCGCATCTGCATCTCGGCTACCTGATCCAGCATACGGACAATGCACGCGGCGCATTCGTCGGCAATGGCTTCGATCTCAAATCGGACGCGTATGGCGCCATTCGTGCGGGGCAGGGGCTGTTCGTTTCGACGCATTCGGCAACGGCTCAGCAGCCTCTGAACGTGACTGCCGCCACCGAGCAATTGGCGAGTGCGGAGAGCGTGGTGGAACTGACGTCCCAGGCGAGTGCGGCAAATCAGGCCGAGAGCCTGGACGAGGGGCACGACGCGCTGAAGCGATTCACCGATGCAACGCAATACAACGTGGCGGGTGGCGCAGGCAGCGGCGGGCGAACGGGAGGTGGCGGCACGGGTAGCGCAAACGGGTTCTCGACGCCGATCATGCTGATCGCGAGCCCCGCGGGCGTGGGCGTGTCGACGCAGGACTCGGCGCAGCTCACGGCGAACCAGCAAGTCAATATCGTCAGCGGCAGAAGTACCCACGTCGCAGCCGGGAAATCGCTGATCGCGAGCGTGATGGAAAAGATCAGCCTGTTTGCTCAGAACGCGGGGATCAAGCTCTTCGCGGCCAAGGGGAAGGTCGAGATTCAGGCGCAGAGCGACGAGATGAAGCTTGCGGCGCTCAACGACGTGACGATCACGAGTTCGAGCGGGCGTGTCGTGATCTCCGCGGAAAAGGAGATCTGGATCGGTGCCGGCGGCTCCTATATCAAGATCGCGCCCGACCTGATCGAGAACGGAACGAGCGGCCAGATTCTCGAGAAATGTGCATCGTGGGACAAGCCCGGCGCATCATCGATGCGCCTGCCGTCGCCGATTGCGAGCGTACAGAAAGGTTGCGCTTGGAAGACGGCGTCGGCGGCGGCCGACAGTGCGTCGAGCGTCGTGCTGGAGTAATCGAGATGAATACTCCGAACAATCATGTCGCGGATCGTCCAGGCGGCCTGGATGCGTCGAGCGAGAACGCGGCGATCGATGCAACCGCCAGTGTGCTGCACGCCTATTTCGACAAGCATCCGGAAATGCTTTGTCTTCTGGTTGTCGATCCGTCGCAGCGTGACTGGCCGGCCGACGATGAATCGGCATTCAGCGAGCTGAAGCGCACGATCGTGACGATCGCGCACGACGGATTTCCGGCTGAACAGCAGCCTTACCTCGTTGAACTGGATTTGCTGTCGCCGGGAGGCGCCATGCTGCTGAAGGAAAGCGTGCGGCTCGCATTCGAAGACCGGCGTCCCGCATCGATGGCGCAGGGCCTCGGACAGCGGATCGGCGGATGGTTGGCGAGTACTGCTTCCGCCGACGAAGTCGCCGGACACTGGTCGACGCAAGTGTTGCAGTACGACGAGCGCGGACGACTGTGTGCGCTGCGCTTTTACGATACGCGCGCGTTGGGTTTGTTCTGGCCGCTATTGACCGAGCAACAGCAGCAGGCGCTACTCGGGCCGGTGACTGTCTGGCATGCGCTCGACGTGTGCGCGAAACCGCGAGCGTATGGCCGGGGCGTTGGATCGAGCCGGGCGTGTTCGCTCACGGCGGCACAATGGCCGGAGGTGCATCGCCACGGCCTCGTCAACCGCGCGCTCGCATTGCACGCGTTGGCGGTAGGCCGTCAGCCGACGCCTGCGGAAGTGGAGGCGGCCGTTGCCGCTGCGGCGCGGGCGGAGCAACACGGGCTGCAGGATCGGGACGACCTGATCGCGTTCATCGGACACGCACTTGACTGGCATCCGCAGTTCGACCGGCATCCCGAGATTGAGAAGGTGTTGAAGGAATTTTCGCCCGACGATTTTTATACTGCGGCGATCGGCCACCTTCAGCCTGACGACATCGATGAAATTCGACAAGGGGCGTGGTACGGAGAGGCGGCATCTCTATCCAACCCGCAACGCCGACCGAGCCCCGACACGAGATACGAATAAAAGAAATGGCGACCACTGAACGAGAATGCGCGAATTGCCAGAAGACCGGGCTGCCGATCCTGCCTGTCCGCTATACCGTTTTGCCGAATAAGGTTCCGGCAAAACTGCCGGACGGCATTGGCGGGAAAGGCATCACTGACGTTCCGCTGACGACGCACCGTTACGGGCTGCGCACCCTCCGCGATGGATGGGTGTACCTGTATTACGTCCAGAGTGCCCGAGGTCCCAAGCGGTGGGAGGTGTACAAGGTGACGGAGGACGGGCGCCTGTGGAAACAAGCGCGTCCGCTGCCTGACGAACCGTCCACGCATCCTGCGTGCGCCCAGTGCGCGATTGCGGTGCCGATGGACTTGATCGCGATCGAGCGTCCGGAAAAATGCACGGACCGTGTCTACATCGCATTTTCCGAGCACGCATGGGTCGAGGATACGTTCAAGCGATACGAGCAAAATCCGGCATTGCTCGAACAGCGCATGCAATGGATCGAGCCGTCCAAGTGGATCAACGGCGGCAACGACCCGAAGAAGCATGCGGTCGTTGCAACCCGCCAGCGTATCGATGATGTCGTCGAGTACATGCCTGCTCTGGACCCCAAACTGCTCGTTCCGCAGGACCAGCGGTTGACCGACGAGACCGGCGCTTATGACCCGAAGCTGATGGGACGGGAGTCGACCCGCTACCCGCTGCATATTCGACAGGCGTCGCCATTGTCGACGAGCGAAGCGCTGGTCAAACTGATGAACACGATCGGCTCGACCGGGAACGGGCAATCGCATCCGCCCATGATGCTCGCGTTGTGGGACGGCATCGGCAACGTTCACGAACTGAACGATTTTCGTAACGATGCAGGCAGCATGTTGTCGCTGTACGTGAAAGAGCAGGGCCGGCAAATCGACGCGATGCTCTCGATCGATGCGGCCGAGGTTGCGGTGCGCAACGGTGCGGTTGCGTTCAAGAGCCGCATGCGCTCCGCACTGCGGGCCGGTTGGGAAGGCATGCTGAACAACCCCGGCGCGATGGACGGCATTCCAAGTTATGCCGTCATCTCGCCCGAGCAGCAGGCGGCGTCGGACCGGCGGATCGAGCAAGCGGGCGTGATCAGCCCCGAGGAAGCGAAGACGATCGGCGATGCCGAGTGGCCCAAGTACGAGGGCAAACTGAATCTACGCAAGCTCGGCGACTTCCGGCCATGGTTCACGTCGGTTCAGGATGCGGTCAAGGCAATTCAGGCCCGCCGTACACCCGACGTGAAGGCATGGCTGAAGGCGCCCACGTTCATCGCCGCGCTGCATGACTATCACGAAGAAAACGCGGACGACGGACGGGCGTTCGAGAAGGTCGTGATCGAGGCGATCAACGGATTGCCGTCGGAAGATCGTGGTGCGGCCGTGGTCGAGGAACTGGTCAACAACATGGATCCGACTTTGCCGACCAGTCTCGTGTGGCGTGCGTTCGCCTACAACCAGAAGCAACCGAAGGTCGAGATCAAGCAGCTGCTGGCCCAGGCGATTGCGAACAAGACGACCAAGGCCGACACGGTCAGCGACATTGCCGACAAGGTCAGCAAGGTTCTGGAGCAGGTGAAGAACTTCGTCGATTTCCGGGACAAGATGCAGGAGGTACATGAGCATCAGAGTCCGGTATCGGTGTCGGAAAAGTATTTGAAAAGCCTTCAGGGCGATGCACTCGTCATCACGATGGGCAATGCACTGTTCAAATGGACGGGGCTTGGCGTTCTCGGCGATTGCGCCGGTACGTTCATGATTCGCGGTGCGCTGATGTTGCGCATCGGCATCAGCAAGGCGGACACGATCGATCTCGTCAGGCAGGCGATCAAGGTCGAACCTGAGTTGCGTCTGAGGTTGCAGCAGGGATATCGGACGTTGCGCAGTCAGGGCGTCGCGGCGAAAGACGCGTTCGTCAGGACGATTCAGTCGCTCGCCGAACACGAAGGCGGCCAGCTCTATCGGGCGAAATGGAATGCGGTCAAGTTGACGCAGGAAGGCAAGGCGGTCAATCTCGGTGTGCGGATCGGCGGCACGCTGGCCGTGATCGAGTTGCTGAGCTTCGGTTGCGCGCTTGCGAAGGCGGACAAGAAGGGCGAAGACTACGCGATGTTGGTGGCGGGGGGATTCTCGTCGATGTCCGCTTGCCTGCAGGCTTCGACGAAGCTGATGACGGGATTGTCGAAGGACGCGGCGCGGACGTTGAGCAATCTGAAGGCGATTACCGGGTATTTTGGCGGGGCGTCTTCGATGATCGGGACGGTGCTGGATTTTTGGAAGACCTTTGAAAGCGCCGGGAAGAGCCAATATTCCATGGCGGTAGCCTACTTTTTTAAAGGTACGATCGGTTTTGGTGTCGCGACGGCGAACTTCCTTACCGCGTTGACATCGTCTGCTCCATTAGTGGCCCGTATTACGGGGGGGCGTGGCGTGGTATTCATTGGCAAGATTGGGGCCGGTATCGCAGGCGCTTCCAGCCGGTCGGCAGCTATAGCTGCCGGTACGGCGACAGGACGAAGCGCCTACAACGCTGGATTACGAGCGGTCGGAATTGCTGCAGAGGAAGCTGGGCTCATCGTTGCTGAGCGCGCCGGCCTTTTGGCGATCGGTCGGGTCGTGTTGTTCCTTGCCGGTTGGGAGGTTGCCGTGGCGCTGGTTGTATTGCAGTTGTTAATCGCATATTTTTCTGATAACGATCTGCAGACATGGTTCGAGAAATGTGCGTTTGGCAAAAGTCCGGATAGTTCGCCATGGGCCGTGGATAAGCAGCATGAGGAATTCGAAAAGGCTCTTGCTGGTGTCGGTTTGAAGTCTGATGGTGGTATTTGAGAATATGGAAAAGAATAAGGTCGATATCACTATGCTGTTTTCTGGAAAAATTGAAAATCTTCGGAAAACGCGCTGTAGTCATGATTTTCTTTTTAGTGATGCGGATCGTGCCAAGATGGGCGCGACGGCAGTTGCGGCCAGTTTGGTCGGCCTCGGTGGAGTTGCCGTCGGACTAAGTGGTATGGCAATGGATACTACCGAAGACGCTGACCTGCTTGAGTTCGAGCTTGAAGGGAAGTCGGTGAAGGCTTGGGTTTGGTGGTCGGTATTTTCAGAAGGTGACGAGGTCGAGATTGTGGCTGAGCGTTGGGGTGATACTTGGCAGGCATTCGGCATCCGGCGATTGTCGGACAAAATTGTGGCGCTTCATCCGCATTGTAGTCGAGGTCGCTTTGCTCATTATCGAGCTTCATTTAAATGGGGCGGGGCATTTTTTGCGGCTGCGATTTTTTTTGCATATTTTATAATTGCGTGCTTCGCTATTTTTAAAGGCGGCGTGCCAATTGAGAATTTGATCATATCATGCGCGCTGGGGACTTTGGTGTCGGCGCTGGGCTACGGGTTCATTACTTATCGTGTTGCCCGTAAAATGATGGGCTTTGTTAGACTGGCCGAAGGAATTTTTGAGGGATTCGGCTGGAAGGACGTTAAAAATATCGATCTACCGGCCATCACGAAGAAGAATAAGCAACCGGGCGAGCCGGGAGCGTTGGGGGTGCTGTATTTCCGCTACTAATGTCACGTTGCGACCGCAGTCGAAGTTGCTGCGCGGGCGTATCTGCAACCTGCGCAAAACGCGTTGCAGCCCGGACTTCTTCTTTACCGATGCTGACCGCACCAAGATGGGCGCGACGGCCGTCGCGGCCGGCTTGGTCGGATTGAGCGGAGTTGCTGTTGGGCTGGGTGGTATGGCAATGGATACGACCGAAGAGGCTGATCTGATCGAGTTCGATCTCGATGGGGAGGCCGTGAAGGCTTGGGTTTGGTGGTCGGTGTTTACGGAAGGCGACGAGGTAGAGGTTGTTGCTGAACGTTGGGGCGACATCTGGCAGGCATTCGGTATCCGGCGACCTTCGGACAAAATTGTGGCGCTTCATCCGCATTGCAGTCGAGGGCGTTATGCGCACTATCGAGCATCGTTCAAATGTGGAGCCGTATTTCTCGCATCGGCACTAGTCGTGGCATATTTTATAATTGCTTGCTTTGCGATCTTCAAAGGTGGAGCTCCAATCGATAGGTTGCTTATAGGGTGCGCACTGGGGAGCCTGGGAACTGCTGCAATTTTCTCGCTGATCACTTATCGTGTTTCGCGAAAAATGATGGGTTTTGTTCGGCTCGCCGAAGGGATTTTTGAGGGGTTCGGGTGGAAGGGCGTTAAAAACATCGATCTCCCGGCCATCACGAAGAAGAATAAACAACCGGGCGGGCCTGCCGCACTGGGCATCCTGTATTTCCGCTACTGACAAGCACCGGATCACGTTACGAGCAAGGAATCGAATTCATGATGAATCTCATCCGTGTCGGCGACGACACCGACCATGGCGGCAAGGTAATCACAGGTTCGTCGAAGATGCGCTTCGACGGCCGATTCGTGGCGCGCAAGGGCGACGAAGTGACGTGTCCGCAGCATCCCGAGGTCAAACCGAACCTGATCGTCGAGGGCGACGAATCGATGACTGACGATGGCATCCCGATCGCCCGGCACGGCCATCGCGCGACCTGTGGATGTTGTTTGATTTCGAGTCTTGTCTGATCGGCATAGGCGACCGTTCGACCGTTCCGCAAGACTTGTCGGACCCGGCGAGTTCAGACGAGCGGCGCCGCTCCCGGTCGCGGCGCACAACGCCAAATTTCCCTGCCGTTGTTGGCGGACATGACGACAAGCTGCACGAAGTTCGTTGCGGACATATGCGCAGTGAAAAACCGCTCCATCACACCGACGAACGCATTCAGACTCGTTGCCGCGAACGCCTGTTCGTCAACGGTCAGCGTCACCTCCAGCCCGCGTACAAAGCTCGGCATCGGCTTTCCCGACAGCCAGAGTTGCTTGACGCGATGACACAGGTTGGTCAATCCGTCGATTAGGTTCGCGTGCGTGCCCGACTGCACCGCAAATTGGCGGAGCAGGCGTTTCAATTCCGCAAGCCCTGAGCGGGTCAGTTCGATCGAGTGCGGCGCGAGTTGCGCGATGAGCCGCCATACGGCGTTGCCTTCTTGCGGTAGACGGGCAACCGCAGTGGGCGCGTCGAGCATGTCGATGCGCGACACGATTGCGCCTTGTTCGTTGACGAGATCGCCATTCGGCGCACTCGCCCGTATCGTCCGGGGGAGATCGCCGTTCGTGCACGTCAGGTTCGCGGTGATCTGCTCGATCCCGGTGTCGGACGCAGGGCGGCCATCGAGCCCGACCAGACTGATCACAGCCTCCGCTGTTCCCAAGGAAGTCGTCGCCGTGCGGTGAGTGGAAACCCAGTAGGGGCCGGTCGGGCCGCCGACACCGCCATGCATGAGCGACGTGAACGGCGGAATGACAGCCGCCCTCGACACGCCAGTCGTGGCGCGTACCGTGTCGACCGACCAGATCGCAACTTGCGCCGCATCGGTGTTCTGCGACTGCACCGGATACGTGCCAGTCAGCGAGTCTCGTTTGAGCGGCACCGACGTTAGCCGGAACAGATTGATGATCGGGGTGCAGAAGAGCTTCAGGTTTTCTGCCGACAAGGCGCCCAGCCGCTGGGCTTCCCGCGAGTCCGGATGTACGCCGCGGATGGCGAGGTGCAGCGTCAGTTTGTGATCCGGGCCTGCTGCATCGGTCAGCGCGCCGAAATCGACGTCAACGAAATCGAACTTCTTCGAGTATGCGAAGTATTCGCCGAGCAACCTCAGGGCCGGTGCTCCGTCGTCTTCCTCGATCAGCCGCTCGGTATCGTCATAGCCTACCGGTGCAAGCGGCGAAGCGTGCAATGCGGTCCAGCGCTGTTTCGTATCTTCGACGAACGCTGCTGCGGTCCGCATTGTCATCGAATCGAGGATCGTGGCGACGACTTCGTCAGCACCGTGGATATGGACACGCAGCGGACTCGGGATGGACGCGATACGAAAATCAGGCCGCGTAACCGCGAAAGTGATCGAGAGGAGACCGGATGTGCTCGGTGGCAATACCGCATAAGACGGAACGCTGGTTGCCGGCCCGTACCGCGCGTGCTCGATGCATATGGGCGCCAGCGTAACGTCGTAGACGGTACGGAAGCGACAGTCCTCCGCTTTGCTCGAGAGTTCGGTGTTGCGGCGAATCGACGACGGTTCGGTCAGCTTGTCGAACACGTCGCCGATGTCGAACCGGGCAATCGTACATGCCGGGACCGGTCGCAGGTATTGCGGGCACAGCATGCCTGCCAGCGACGTGGTGAATTCGGGATACTCGTCGCTGAGCCGAGTGCCGATATTCGCGGCAAGAAGAGCGAATGACTGCAGCATTCGCTCGATATGCGGATCTTCAGAGCGGTCTCCGTTGATCCCGAGACGGACGGCAATTTTGGGATAGCGCGCCGAGAAGGAGGCAATTGATGCGCGCAGCAGGCCAAGCTCTCGTTCGTAGTGCGGAAGCAGATGATCCATTGCGTGAAGTGGCGAACCGATCGAGCTGCAAAGGCACGTACTCCCTGCCTGCTCGGTTGCGCCGCATGATGTCGGGCATGTCGGTGCTTGGGATCGCAATGATAACCATAAAATTACATATTGCTGTCATCGTATGTCGATCTGCTTTCTGTTCCGTCGGATGCCGAGACGGGCGACGCGACATTCCGCCTTCGTATCACGCGTGGGCCGCCCGCCGCGTCCGCGTGCGCTTCACCTCGTACATCTCCTGGTCCGCATGCTCGATCAGCGCGTTCATGTCGGTGCCGTCGTCGGGCAGCATCGCGATGCCGACGCTGACGCCGAGCCGCAGCGGATGCCCCTCGAATTCGAACGGCTCGCCGACCTGCCGCGCGAGCCGTGCGCGTTGCGCGTCGACGTCGTCGCGGCCACCGACGTTCGGCAGGATTACCGCGAACTCGTCGCCGCCCACCCGCGCAACCGTATCCGAGCGCCGTACGGCGCCGAGCATGCGCGTGGCGATCTCGCGCAGCGCGGCGTCGCCCGCGCGGTGGCCGAGGCCGTCGTTGATCGGCTTGAGCCCGTCCATGTCGATGTTGAGGATGCCGAGCCGGCCATTCGCACGCAGCGCCGTGTGCATCGACTGGCGCAGGCGGTCATAGAACAGCGCGCGGTTCGGCAGGCCGGTGAGCGCGTCGTGCGTCGCGCGCAGATACAGCTCGTTGGCCTCGTTGCGCGCCGCGTGGAACATCGCGGCGGCGATCAGGTCGGCCATCAGCCGCAGCGTGCCGGCGTCGGCGGCCGAAAAACCGTCGACGTCCGGCGACATCACCTTCAGCACGCCGACCGTCGTGTCCGCATGGGTGAGCGGCATCACCAGCATCGAGCGCAGCCCGACCCGGCGGCACGCGTCGCGATCGACGCGCGGGTCGGTTTCCGAATCCGTGCAGCGCAGCAATTCACCGCGCGTCACGCACAGGCCGGACAGGCTGCCCGTGCGGCGCAGCCGCAGCCCGAGCATTCCGGCGGCGGAGCCCGACGCAGCGCGGTACACCATGTCGTCGCCTTCGGCGAATTCGACCGCCGCACCGCTCGCCCCCGTGAGCTGCGGCACCTGCTCGGTCACGTAAGCCATCACGCTGCCGAGATCGAGGCCGAGTTTCGCGATCTCGGTCTGCGCGGCGATGATGCGCAGCAGCGTGTCGGGGGACGGGGTGGCGGTGTCGACAATTTGATCCAAGTCAGTTTTCCATAAAGAAAGCGCGGCGCTCTGTGCGAGCTTGCGGTAGCATACGCGCCGCCCCGTGCGGCAGCGCATTCCGGGCGGCCCGCAAGGGGTCGCAACCGGCATCCGGCCGGTAGTCGGGTCTCGACTACCAGTCCGGCAGCGCCGGCAGTATGCCGGTCGGTCCGGCAGGCAGCAACGGCGTAACTCTTGCCATTCAATCGCGGCGCGCAGCATTTCCGACCGAATTGAGTTGTTTTTCGCGTCGTCAGCGCGAATCACGGTGAGTTTCGCCG
Source organism: Burkholderia sp. Tr-862 (assembly GCF_011753085.1). Lineage (NCBI taxonomy): Bacteria > Pseudomonadati > Pseudomonadota > Betaproteobacteria > Burkholderiales > Burkholderiaceae > Burkholderia > Burkholderia sp. Tr-862. The sequence goes on along the minus strand of NZ_VWWG01000173.1, from coordinate 940 downwards.
TTATTTTGAGATAGTGTGACGAAAGTGCGAGCGCCGGTGCCAGGCGCGCGCTGTCGTCTGACGAATCGGCAGCAAAAGAGTTTGCCGCGTCGTTCCGATAATTGCATTCAGGCAGACTTTGAGGGGAAGCAGTGGGGATGTGCACTCGCGGGCATAGCTGCTGTGCGCGCGTCGGTCGCGACGCGTTTGATAACCAGATGATCACGACGATGCGGAGCCGCGCATGAAGCCGGCCGTTTCGCTGTTCGTCCTGTCGGTGGCCACGTTCGGCGCGCTCCATGCGGCCGCGCTGTCGGCCGCCCCGATGCCGGCGGTGCCTGCTGCGGCTTCGGCGTCCGCCGCCAGTCCGGCCGTGCCGAGCGCCGCCAGCGCGGCGTCCGCCGGACTGCCGACGACGACCGTGCACCTGCCGTTCTCGTCGCTCGGCGCATTCGATCCGGTACGCCTGCGCGGCGCCGACGACGCGCGCACGATCAACGCGGGCGTGCGGCTCGACCGCGTGGTCACCGGCGCGCGGCTGCGTCTGACCTATGCGTATTCGCCGTCGCTCGTGTTCCCGATGTCGCACCTGAAGGTGTCGATGAACGGCGAGGTGATCGCGACGGTCCCGTTCGACGCGACGCGCGCGGGCCGCACGGTCACGCAGGACATCCCGATCGATCCGCGCTACTTCTCCGATTTCAACCAGATCGGCCTGCGCCTGATCGCGCATTACACGCTCGATCACTGCGAGGACCCGTCGAACTCGGCGCTGTGGGCCGACGTGAGCCCGACGAGCGAGCTGATCCTCGACGAATCGCCACTGCGCCTGCCGAACGATCTCGCGCTGCTGCCCGCGCCGTTCTTCGACCGGCGCGACAACGGGCTGCTGCGGCTGCCGTTCGTGCTGCCGGCGTCGCCCGATTCGGCGACGCTGCGCAGCGCCGGCGTGCTCGCGTCA
>NZ_VWWG01000172.1:0-221 GCF_011753085.1 Burkholderia sp. Tr-862 | reverse complement strand
GATTGGGGAGGCAATAGGAAGAAGGGATGGAGGAGGAGGGGGATGGTTGTCATCGGTAGAGATGTCAAGACAGAAAAGTATGAAGAATGTCAGAAGGGCAAGTAGAGGAGTCAAGTGAGGCTCAGACACGCGGTGTAACAAACGGTACAGAAGATTAGCTGGCGAGGAAAATTGAGCAGGGTCAGAGGAAAGAAGAGGCGAAATCAAGTTTTTTTTTTTTC
>NZ_VWWG01000171.1:0-13166 GCF_011753085.1 Burkholderia sp. Tr-862 | reverse complement strand
GCGATCGCGCGCAACGTGGTTTCGACCTGTTCGCGCTCGCGCGGGTTTTGCAGGACGGAGAGGGCCTGCTGCGCCTGTTGCGGCGTCAGCGCGGGCACGGCGCCGGAGGCGGCCGATGCGGTGGCCTGGGCGGGGGCGGCCGCGTGGGCGGCCGAGACGACGGCGGCGAGCAGCCAGCCGAGCAGGAAATGTCGCATGAGTAGGCGTGCGGGCGCGCATCGAAGCGTGGCCCACCGGTCTGGACGATGGACGGAAGTTAACATGATCGCGATCGCAACCGAATAGTTCCGTCGATGAATATTCGATTCGGGCATACCGCGTGCGGCACGCGTTCCTAAGGAATCAGCTTGGCTCGTCGTGAAAGATCGGCAGCACGTGCTCGGCGATTTCCTCGATGACCTCGCGCACGGGCCGGTCCGAGCCGGGATTCAGCGTGACATGGTGCGTGCCGGCCGCGCGCATGTCCCGCAGAATGCCGATCAGCGCGTTCCGTCCGGTTGAGTAACCGAGCGACAGCGCGGTGGCCGGCGCATCGCGATTCGCATCGAGATCGAGCCGCATCGACACGCCGAACGCGCGAAAGGCCGGTTGTGCGAGCCGCTCGACCGCCGCGCGCCACATCGAATAGCGCGCACGCTGCGTGTCCGGATCGCGGTGGTACGTCATCCAGCCGATCGCGTTCCGTGCGATCCAGTCGACGCTTTGTCCGCCGGAGCCGACCGCGAGCATCGGCACCGCGTCATCGCCGCGCGGCAGCAGCGTGAAGTCGGGGGCGTCGGGCGGCGTTTCGTCGGGCAGCACGCGGGACGGCACGGCGAGCGCGGCCGCGACGATGTCCCAATGCCGGCGATACCGGTCGCGCCGCGTTTGCGGGTCGACGCCGAACGCCGCATATTCGGGCGGCCGGTCGCCGGAGCCGAGGCCGAGGATGAAGCGTCCGCCGGACAACGTCGCGACCGACAGCGCGCCTTTCGCGACATGCAGCGGATGACGCAGCGGCAGCACGATCGCGCCGCTCGCCAGCACGATCCGGCGCGTGCGCGCCGCGAGCGCGCCGAGCAGCACCCACGGATCGAGATGCCCCACCGGGTCGGGATAGTCGGCGCTGTTCAGCGGCACGTCGCGAATCCACAGCGCGCGAAAACCGAGCGCATCGGCCAGCGCCGCGAGTTCGAGCTGCTCGTTGAAATCCGCGACGGTACGACCGCTGCGCAGCAGCGGCAACGTCAGGCCGATCGACAGCCGCTCGGCCGAGAAGACGCGATGCGCGACGTCGGCGCGGTCGAAGGCGGGCAGGGGCATGTTGCATTCCTTGAAGACGGGGCGAAGTGCTCGCGCGCCGTACGGTGTCCGAATGCTAACGTGTTCGCGACGCCCGCGACGCGATCCGCAGCGTCGTGTCGCGCGGCGCGAGACCGAGGCGCTCCGCTACGCGTCGCGACGCCCGGTTCGGCGCCGACGTGCGAGAGCCGCGCGGCGAACGCGGCCAGCGTCGGGCGATTGTAAGCGGCTCGTCGGCATCGTGTAGGCGCACGTGTAGGGTCGGCCCACGCGTCCCGTTCCTGCAACGCCCGCGTTGCGCCGGCCGCCGTCGATCGCGCCGGCCGTTTCCCGTCGTTTCACTTTCGAAACATTCACGTATTCCTGTCGCCGTGCGATTTGCATCGGGGCCATTTCACCGGCCCGCGCGGCCTTGCGCCGCGAAGCATGGTGCGCTCCTTGCATATCTGTATGGGCCGTGAGCGCGATCGCGGGCGCAGCAGGGGCCGGGCGATCGCTTCAGTGGGTCGGACGTACAGAAGACGGGGACAAGAGAATGAAAACAGACCGAATCGCAACGCGCCGTGTTGCAAACATGAATCGCCGACCTGCCCGTGAATCTGCGTCGCCGTTGATTGCGGCGACGTGAGCGCGCGGCCTTCCGTTCCATCCGAACCAACCGGATTCGTTCTGAACGACGACGTGCAGGCGTGACGCGCGAGGCCGACGGGTGCCGGCCGGTCGTCGATGATGAACTGCCGGTGGATGCAGATGGGCGACCATGACCTCCGGATCGTCATGCCGACGCGCGAAACGCAGGCGCGCCGCGCCCGACGCATGCGCATGCGTGCCGCATGCGGTCCAGCGCGGCGCTCCGCGCAATATCAGGAAATAGAAGGTGTAGTTCAGGGGAAAGGTCCGCCGGCCGCGCCGCGGCAGATCCGATGACATTGTGCTGTCAATTGATCCACTACCCCGATGGATCAATTGTTGGAGCGCCCATCGCCATGTGGTCGATGGGCGTCTTTTTTGGTGCGCCGGTCTCGCGCGCGGACCGCCGGCCCGATCGCGCGGCGTTCTGTATCATGTGCTGGCGCGCTGGCCGCCCGTGCGGTGCACGACCTGCCGCCGCGCCCGAACACGCGCCGCCAACATGAACGACACCGCCTTGCACGACCCCTCATCCGCCAGCATCGATCCGGCCGCGCTCGATGCGCTGCACACGTTCGTCGAGCGCCATCCGCGGCTGCTCGTGCTGACCGGTGCGGGCATCAGCACGGATTCCGGCATTCCCGGCTATCGCGACCGCAACGGTCAATGGATGCGCTCGCCGCCGATCCAGCTGCACGAATTCCTCGGTTCCGACGCGGCGCGCCGACGCTATTGGGCGCGCAGCATGATCGGCTGGCCCGTGGTCGGCCGCGCGCAGCCGAACCGCTCGCACGTCGCGCTCGCGCGGCTCGGCGGCGCCGGCCGGATCGAGCGCCTCGTCACGCAGAACGTCGACGGCTTGCACCAGCGCGCGGGCAGCGGCGATGTGATCGAACTGCATGGCGGCATCGACCGGGTCACGTGCCTCGATTGCGGCGCGCATCACGCGCGCGCGACGATCCAGACCGTGCTCGAAACGGACAACCCGGAGCTGCTGGGCGCGCAGGCGGAGCCCGCCGCCGACGGTGACGCGCACCTCGAATGGGCCGCGCTCGACACGTTCCGCATTCCGGCCTGCCCGGCCTGCGGCGGGCTGCTGAAGCCGGCGGTGGTGTTCTTCGGCGAGAACGTGCCGCGCGAACGCGTGGCGCTGGCGTCGCAGGCGCTCGATGCGGCCGATGCGCTGCTCGTCGTCGGCTCGTCGCTGATGGTGTATTCCGGCTATCGGTTCTGCGTGTGGGCGCAGGCACGGAACAAGCCCGTCGCCGCGCTGAACCTTGGCCGCACGCGCGCCGATCCGATGCTGACGCTGAAGGTCGAGGCACGTTGCGCGCCCGCGCTCGACGCGCTGAACGCGCGGCTGGGCGTTTGCGGCGGTGCGCCGGAGCACGCATCGTGACCGGGCCGACGTCGTCGCCCGATCCGTCCGCGCGGCTGTCCGCGCCGGCCGCCGAGCGCAATCGCGGGCCGATCCTCGACGTGCTGCGCCGCGTGCTGCCGGCGAGCGGCAGTGTGCTCGAGATCGCGAGCGGCACCGGGCAGCATGCGGTCCATTTCGCGCAGGCGCTGCCGGGGTTGCGCTGGCAACCGAGCGATCCCGACGCGCAAGCGCGCCGCTCGATCGCTGCGTGGGTCGCGCATGCCGGCCTCGCGAACCTGGCCGAGCCGCTGGCGTTCGACGTGCGCGACGCGTCGTGGCCGGCCGCGGCGCTCGACGCGATCGTCTGCATCAACATGATTCATATCTCGCCGTGGGCCTGCACCAATGCGCTGTTCGACGGCGCGTCGCGCGCGCTGCGCCCGGGCGGCGTGCTGTTCCTGTACGGCCCGTATCGCCGCGAAGGCCGGCACACGGCGCCGTCCAACGAAGCCTTCGACCAGCAGTTGCGCAGCCGCGACCCGTCGTGGGGCGTGCGCGATCTCGAGGCGGTCGTGGCGCTCGGCCTCGATCGCGGGCTCGACTGCATCGAGGTCATCGAGATGCCGGCGAATAACCTGAGCGTCGTGTTCCGCCGGCTGCCGCACGCGGAGCAATGACACGCCGGCGCGCATCGCGGCCGGGTTTCCACTATCCTTTCGCCTGTGCGCGCGGCCCGGCTCGGGTCGCGCCCCGTTTTTTCCGGAGAATTGAATAATGGGCAAACAAGCCATCGGTGTGATCGGGCTCGCGGTGATGGGCCGCAATCTCGCACTCAATATCGAGAGCCGCGGTCATGCGGTATCGGTGTACAACCGCAGCCGCGCGAAAACCGACGAACTGATCGCCGAATTCCCCGGTCGCAATCTGGTACCGACCTATACGCTCGAGGAGTTCGTCGCGTCGCTCGAAACGCCGCGCCGGATCCTGATGATGGTGAAGGCCGGCGAAGCGACCGATGCGACGATCGCATCGCTCAAGCCGCTGCTCGAGAAGGGCGACGTGCTGATCGACGGCGGCAATACGCATTTCACCGACACGATCCGCCGCAACCAGGAACTCGCGCAATCGGGCCTGCATTTCATCGGCACCGGCGTGTCGGGCGGTGAAGAGGGCGCGCTGCGCGGCCCGTCGATCATGCCCGGCGGCCAGCGCGACGCATATGACCTGGTCGAGCCGATCCTCAAGCAGATCGCCGCGAAGGCGCCGTCGGACGGCGAGCCGTGCGTCGCGTACATGGGCCCTGACGGTGCGGGCCACTACGTGAAGATGGTCCACAACGGGATCGAATACGGCGACATGCAGCTGATCGCCGAGAGCTATGCGGTGCTGAAGGACGTCGCGGGCCTGACCAACGACGAACTCGGCGCGGTGTACACCGAGTGGAACCAGGGCGAACTCGACAGCTACCTGATCGAGATCACGTCGAAGATCTTCGGCAAGAAGGACGACGAAACCGGCAAGCACCTCGTCGACGTGATCCTCGATCGCGCCGCGCAGAAGGGCACCGGCAAGTGGACGAGCCAGAACGCGCTGGATCTGGGCGTGCCGCTGCCGCTCATCACCGAGTCGGTGTTCGCACGCGTGCTGTCGTCGCTGAAGACCGAGCGCGTCGCGGCCAGCAAGATCCTGTCGGGCCCGGCCGCCGCGCCGTTCGACGGCGATCGCGCCGCGTTCATCGAAGCGGTGCGCCGCGCGCTGTACCTGAGCAAGGTGATCTCGTACGCACAGGGCTTCGCGCAGCTACGCACGGCGTCGGAAGAGTACGGCTGGAGTCTCGACCTCGGGACGATCGCGAAGATCTTCCGCGCGGGCTGCATCATCCGCGCGCGCTTCCTGCAGAAGATCACGGACGCGTACGCGAAGGATCCGGCGCTCGCGAACCTGCTGCTCGACCCGTACTTCAAGGACATCGCCGCGAACTACCAGGCATCGCTGCGCGACGTCGTGGTGGCCGCGGTGAAGGCCGGCGTGCCGGTGCCGGCGTTCGCGTCGGCGGTCGCGTACTTCGACAGCTATCGTTCCGAGCGGCTTCCGGCGAACCTTGTGCAGGCGCAGCGAGACTTCTTCGGCGCGCACACGTTCGAGCGCACCGACAAACCGGGCAGCTTCCACGCGAACTGGTCGTAACGGGTTGCGAGGACGGTATTGTTGCGAAAATCTATTCTTTGAGTAGGGTTTTTCGTTCCCGGATCCCGGAATTGTTGGCTCCGCGGAAACAGTGTTTTCGTTCTTTCATGGTTTTCCCTAGGTGATCTCCGGACTAAACTTTGTTCAATCGCTGCAGACATGGTGTGTGCGGCGAAGCAAAAAAATCCCGGAGGTAATCATGAAATCGCTGATCGCAACGTTCGCTGCAGCTGCCGTCCTCGCCGTTCCCGCCGTGTCGTTTGCCCAACAGAACGCGCCCGTCACCCGTGCGCAGGTCAAGGCCGAACTGGCCCAGCTGCAACAGGCCGGCTACAAGCTGGGCAGCGACCGTACCGACTACCCGGCAGGCATCCAGGCAGCTGAAGCCCGTCTGAGCCCGCAACAGAACGTCGCTGCCGCCGATACGACCGGCTACGGCGCGCAACCGGCCGCCCAGCAAGAGTCGGGTGCTCCGGCAGCCGCCAAGACCGGCTGGCAAGTCAAGCGCGTGTCGGATGGCGCACCGGTCTACAAGGGTCGTTAATCGTCTCCGATCGCCGGCCGCATGCGCGGCCTGATCCGACCCCGCAGTACACGCAGCCCGTCGTTCCGCATCACGGAACGACGGGCTGTTTTCATTGGTGCCTGCCGCGTCAGTGCAGCGGCCGCGGGCCGCGGCCGATGTCCCGGAACAGCGCATCGGCGGGCTCGAGCGCCTGTAGCCACGCTTCGTCGTAGCCGCTCAGCGTATCGAGTGCGTCGCGCAGCCGCTCGATCGCGAGCACCGGCAGCTCGACGCTGTGCCGGGTGGCGCCGCTCAGGTGCGCGACGCTCGCCAGTTGGACGAGGGCGTCCGCGGCTTCGGCGACGTCCGTCGCGAACAGCAGGTGCCGGTTGAGCAATTCGACCAGGCCGCTGGAACCGGCGAAATCCTCGGCGTTGAACTGCACGGACAGAAACATCGCATTGTTCATGTTTATCTCCTCGTCATTGGCCGATCGTGCGTTGCATTTCGGAGTATAGGAGGTGGCCGGCAGCGGGGCGGTGGCCGGCCGGCCACCGCGGTCCGCCGGGCAGGAAGCCGCCCGGAAGCCCGCGCGGCGCGGCTTGCGGGCCGCTGGCGCCCGGCCGCGGTGCCGCAAGAGTGTTGCCGGATCGGGCGCCTGTCGCGGTCCCGAGCGCGACAAATGGTATCTTTCACGATCGGGACGACGTGCAAAACGCGCGAAAAAGGGGCCGGTGAGCCCCGTCGCGTCGGCGTTCCGCTGTGGAAACTGACGGCCGCGAGAGCGGTCGGATACTGGTTGGTCCGGCCGTGCGGCCGGACATCGTGCGTCGCGTGCCGGAGGGCGGTGGGCGGCGCATCGACGCAAATCCGGGAGGACCCTTGAGAAAAACGATTCCGATCCACGATGCGCTCGCGCGCTGGTTGCCGCAGGCGGCGTTCGTCGTCGCGGCCGCCGCGCTGACGGGCTGTACGATGACGCCGTGGACCGACAGCTGGCAGCCGGTGCGACCGTCGAAGCCCACGTCGGCCGCCACGCCGGGCGTGATCGCCGGCTATTACCGCGTGAATCCGGGCGACACGCTCGCCGGCATCGCCGCCGCCTACGGGCAGCGCGTGCAGGACCTGGCCAGCTGGAACCACATGTCGCCCAATGACGCCGTGTCGCCCGGCCAGGTGCTGCGCGTCGCGCCGCCGCCTGCCGCGACGTCGCTCGGGCAGCCGTCCGCCGCGGCGCAACCGGGCTCGCTGGCATGGCCGGCCACGGGAGTCGTCGCGGCGCCGTTCTCCGCCGGCAGGACGCGCGGCATCGTGATCGCCGCGTCCGGGCCCGACCATTCGGTGCGGGCCGCGGCAAACGGGCGGGTGGTGTACGCCGGGTCCGGCGTCAAGGCGTACGGCCCGCTCGTGATCCTGAAGCACGACAACGGGCTCATCACGGCCTACGGGCACAACGGCAAGCTGCTCGTCAATGAAGGCGACGCGGTGCGTTCGGGCCAGCCGATCGCCGAGATGGGCACCGACGCGAGCGGCCGCTCGACGTTCGAGTTCGAAGTCCGGCAGAACGGCAAGGTCGTCGATCCGATGAACTTCCTGCCGCGCAACGGCGGCTGACGCGCCGCATCACGACGTGTGCGCCTGGCGGCGCGCACGTTCCCGCCTTCATCCTTCCTTGAGCTCCGTGGCGTCAGATTGCCTCGCATGATTGCCGAGCCAGCGAATGCCCACCGCGAGTCCCGTCGCGCCAAGCGCGATCATCGAACACTGAATCGCGACCGGCAGGTAGCCATTCGGCCGCGGATCGACGAACGGATAGGGATACCAGTTCTCCACTGCGCCGCGCACGAGCGTATAGCCGAGATAGACGATCGGAAAGCCGAGCCATGCGAGCGCGCTGCGCCACGGGATCGGCGAGCGCGGCTCCACGTACAGCCAGTCGCACAGCACCACGAGCGGCACGATCCGGTGCAGGACCCAGTTGTTCAGGGCCGGCGTGACGTGTAGCAGTGCATCGAGCCGAGCGAGCAGCAGTTCGTAGACGATCGCGGTGATCAGCATGTAGAGCACGGCGGCGCCGCGCATCGATTCGTAGCGGGCCGAGCCGGGGCGCGTGACGCGCGATAGCCCCGCGACCAGCATGGCCGCCGCATACAGACTGCTCAGTTGTGTGAAGTAGCTGAGGTAGTTGCCGAGATGAAAGGTCGGCATGGCCCAGTAGTCGGCGACGCTGTGCAGCGTGGTGGACACCGCGAGCAACGCGGCGATCAGCCGGTAGGCCGCAACGAAGAACGCTTTGCTCATGATGCCCGCGCAACGTCGCACCAAAGCTTCATCGTGCCACAGCCATCGGCGCGCGCGATGCGGATTTTCCATATGACGGCGCGGTGACGCGACAGCTGCGCGGATTCTTCGGATATTTGATCCGGCCGGGCAACACCGGCCGCACGCGGGGCTACAATCGGTGCAGCCGCCGGGTACCGCCCGGCCGCTGCATCTGCCTGCCCCGCATGCCAAACGAGAAACACGAGACCAAGCATGAGAAATATCCTCGCGAAACAGACGCGCTACAGCTCGCCTGCGATCTTCTTTCACTGGATCATCTTCCTGCTGGTGGCGCTGGCCTACCTGGCCATCGAGATTCGCGGACCGAAAGGCAGCGACAGTCGCGCGTTCTGGATGAACGTGCACTTCCTCGCAGGTACGTCCGTGCTCGTGCTCTCGGTGCTGCGCGTGTTGTGGCGGATGATCAGCCGCGTGCCGGAGCCCATTGTGCAGGCGCCGCTGCTCAAGTGGCTGTCGAAGCTCGCGCATGTCGCGCTGTACCTGTTCATCATCGCCCAGCCGCTACTCGGCATCATGATGATCAACATGGGCGGCAAGCCCGTGTCGCTCGACTGGATCGGCGTGTCGTTCACGCTGTTTGGCCCGGACAAGGCGCTGCGGCCGACGATCAAGGCGGTGCACGAACTGCTCGGCAATGCGTTCTACTTCGTGATCGGCCTGCATGCGCTGGCCGCGCTTTATCACCATTTCATCCGGCGCGACGACGTGCTGCGACGCATGGCACCGTGATCGCCGCGCGCTGAAGCCGCGCAGCAGCCGGGGCGCATGGTTGTGTTGACAACCATGCGCCCCCGGTTCGTTTACCGCGATGCGCGACTGGCCTTCGCGGCGAACCTTCTGTAACATCTCGGCTGTTTTTACATTCCGCTTACGCGTCGCCGCGCATGCTGCACCGACATCGTCACCTGACCGCCTGGCTCGGCGTGTTCGCGATCTGGCTCGCGATCGCGTCGCCGCTGGTGTCGCAGTGGCGCCTCGCACGGATGGCAATCCCCGACGCGATTGTCTGCGGCAGCGAGCCTGGCACGCACCGCGCGCCCGATGCAGGCCACGCGCACGATCACGCGCTGCATCTCGACGCGTGCGGCTATTGCGGCTTCTTCGCGCACAGTCCCGCGATCGGCGGCGCGGCCGCCGTATCGTTCGCTGTCGTCCCCGTCCATGTCGTTTCCGCCGTCGCGCCGCATGCCGTCGCGCCGCGTGCCGCCCCCTATCCGCGCGCGTATCCACGCGCACCGCCCGAGCGCGCCTGACGCGCTGCCTTCCGTTCCATTCATCGCCGAAATCCGTGCGGTCCGTCGAGGCCGCGTGGAGGGCGTCACTCGGGCTTTCGATCATGACCATTCTTTCCTTGCGCGCGCCGAGGGCGTCGCGCCATTGCCGGGCGCGGCGCGTGCCGCGCATGCTGAAACTCACCCTTCCCGCGCTGGCCGTCGGCGCGATGACCGCGGCGGCCGCCGCGACTGAAGCCGCACGTGCGGCCGGTACGCCGACGGACGACGCGGCCGTGCTGTTGCCGCCCGTCGAAGTCGTCGCGTCGCCGCTGACGACACCGCTCGTCATCGTCACGGATCCGAAGACGCCGCGCCAGCCGCTACCGGCCAGCGACGGCGCCGATTATCTGAAGACGATTCCCGGCTTCACGTCGATCCGCAGCGGCGGGACGAACGGCGACCCCGTGCTGCGCGGGATGTTCGGTTCGCGGCTGAACATTCTTGCGAACGGGATGCCGACGCTCGGTGCGTGTCCGAACCGGATGGACGCGCCGACCTCGTATATCGCGCCGGAAAGCTATGACAAGGTCACGGTCGTGAAGGGCCCGCAGACCGTGCTGTACGGCCCCGGCGCATCGGCCGGCACCGTGCTGTTCGAACGCGTGACGCCGCGTTTCGAGCGCCCCGGCATGCGTTTCGACGGCAGCGTGGTCGGCGGGTCGTTCGGCCGCAACGACCAGAACGTCGACGTGACGGCCGGCACGCCGGACGTCTATGGCCGCGTGAGCGCGAACCACGCGCACGCGCAGGACTACAAGGACGGCAACGGCAACACCGTGCCGTCGCAATGGGACAAGTGGAACGCGGATGCGGCGCTCGGCTGGACGCCCGACGATCACACGCGCGTCGAGCTGACGGCCGGCACCGGCGACGGTTATGCGCGCTATGCGGGGCGCGGGATGGACGGCGCGCATTTCCGCCGCGAGACGTTCGGCCTGTCGTTCGACAAGCGGCATCTCGGCGACGTGCTCGACCGCATCGAGGCGCGCGTGTACTACAACGAAGCCGACCATGTGATGGACAACTACACGCTGCGGCAGCCCGACCCGACCAGCAGCATGCCGATGCGGATGGCATCCGAAGTGCGGCGCCGCACGCTCGGCGCGCGGGCGGCGGCGACGTTTCGTTTCGGCGACGACTTCAAGCTCGTGACCGGCGTCGACGCGCAGTCGAACCGGCTCGATGCGCGCTCGGCGATGGGGCGGCAGAACTACGGCGACCAGCCGTGGGATGCGCAGGCGACGATGTGGAATGCGGGCGCGTTCGGTGAGCTGACGTGGTACGCGAGCGATGCGTCGCGCGTGATCGGCGGCGCGCGGGTCGACTACGCGAGCGCCCGCGACAAGCGTGCGACGACGAGCGGGATGATGGCGAGCAAGCCGAATCCTACCTTCGACGACGATCGCGCGCGCGTGCTGCCGAGCGGCTTCGTGCGCTACGAGCGCGATCTCGCGTCGCTGCCGGTCACGTGGTATGCGGGGATCGGTCATGCGGAACGCTATCCGGACTACTGGGAGCTGTTCTCCGCGAAGCGCGGGCCGGCCGGTTCGGTCAACGCGTTCTCGGCGGTGCAGCCGGAGAAGACCACGCAGCTCGACATCGGCGCGCAGTACAAGAGCGACCGGGTCGATGCGTGGGTGTCGGCCTACGCAGGCTATGTGCAGGACTACATCCTGTTCAATTACGCGGCCGGGATGATGGGACCGACCACGCAGGCGACCAACGTCAACGCGCAGATCATGGGCGGCGAAGCCGGGGTGTCGTGGCGGCCGGTCGCACCGCTGCGCGTCGAGACGTCGCTTGCATATGCATGGGGGCGCAACGCGACGAGCGGCGATCCGTTGCCGCAGCTGCCGCCGCTCGAGGCGCGCGTGGGGCTCGAATACACGCGCGGCGCATGGTCGGCCGGCGGCTTGTGGCGGATCGTTGCGCCGCAGCATCGCTATGCCCTGAACGAGGGCAACGTGGTCGGCAAGGACTTCGGTCCGAGCGCCGGGTTCGGCGTGCTGTCGCTGCATGCGCAGTACAACGTCAGCAAGAAGGTGCAGATTTCGGTCGGCGTCGACAACCTGCTGGACAAGGCCTATACCGAGCACCTGAATCTCGCCGGCAACGCGGGCTTCGGCTATCCGGCGAACGCGCCGGTGATGGAGCCGGGGCGTACGGCATGGCTGCGCGTGAGCGCGAAGCTCTGATGCCCGGCGCGTGTGCGATGCAGCATGCGCGCGCATGGACGCGACCCCGCCCGAACCGGCGGGGCGCGTCAACCGATTAGAGAACCGTATCTAGTCAGGGCGCAAACGTTCGCGACTCGTGCTTCACTCCGGCATTCGACGCACATGGTGCCCGCGACTGTCGGCAACGTGCCGTGCGCGTCGATCCGATCTCATTCGCACCGGCAGCACAATAATCAGGAGAACATGCATGGCCAGATCGATGCGTTCCAGGGTGGTGGCAGGGGCAGTGGCATGCGCGATGAGCGTCGCGCCGTTTGCGGGGACGACCGCGGTGATGACGCTCGCGACGACGCACGCGGCGATGGCGGCGACCGCGCCGTCGGACAACTACGCGGCGACGCGTTATCCGATCATCCTCGTGCACGGGCTCACCGGCACCGACAAGTACGCGGGCGTGCTCGAGTACTGGTACGGCATCCAGGAGGACCTGCAGCAGCACGGCGCGACCGTCTACGTCGCGAACCTGTCCGGATTCCAGAGCGACGACGGTCCGAACGGACGCGGCGAACAGTTGCTCGCTTACGTGAAGACGGTGCTCGCCGCGACCGGGGCGACCAAGGTCAACCTGGTCGGTCACAGCCAGGGCGGCCTCACGTCGCGCTATGTCGCGGCCGTCGCGCCCGATCTCGTCGCGTCGGTGACGACGATCGGCACGCCGCATCGCGGCTCCGAGTTCGCCGACTTCGTGCAGGGCGTGCTGGCCTACGATCCGACCGGGCTATCGTCGTCAGTGATCGCCGCGTTCGTCAATGTGTTCGGGATCCTGACGAGCAGCAACCAGAACACGAACCAGGACGCGCTCGCCGCGCTGAAGACGCTGACGACCGCCCAGGCAGCCACGTACAACCAGAACTATCCGAGCGCGGGCCTCGGCGCGCCGGGCAGTTGCCAGACGGGTGCGCCGACGGAGAGCGTCGGCGGCAATACGCACCTGCTGTATTCGTGGGCCGGCACGGCGATCCAGCCGACTATTTCCGCATTGGGCGTCACGGGCGCGGCCGACACCAGCACGATTCCGCTGATCGATCCGGCGAACGCGCTCGACCTGTCGACGCTTGCGTTGCTCGGCACGGGCACGGTGATGATCAATCGCGGCTCGGGCCAGAACGACGGGCTCGTGTCGAAGTGCAGCGCGTTGTACGGGAAGGTGCTGAGCACGAACTACAAGTGGAACCATCTCGACGAGATCAACCAGTTGCTCGGCGTGCGCGGTGCGTATGCGGAAGACCCGGTCGCGGTGATCCGCACGCATGCGAACCGGCTGAAGCTCGCGGGCGTGTGATCGATGGCGGCACGTGAAGGACGCGCGCCGCTGGTGCGGCGCGTGGCGGTCTACGGTGCGGTGGGGA
>NZ_VWWG01000170.1:0-13715 GCF_011753085.1 Burkholderia sp. Tr-862 | reverse complement strand
CCACGACGCTCTTCCGCTCTCCGTCCACGCCGGCGGCTATCGTTGCGCCGTCTGCCGCCGAAGCCGCGCAGCCGAGCGGCGCGGCCGTGCCGACGAAAGCCTATACGCCGACATCGCAGCAGGTCCGTTACGGCAATGCGATCGCGTTCCGTACGCTGATCCCGTCGCCGCTGCTCGAACAGGTGACCGCGAGCGAATACGCGCAGATCGTGCAAGCGGCCGCCGACAGCGACCGCCTGCTGCCCGCGAACCAGCCGCGCGTGAAACGCCTGCGCGCGATCGTCCTGAAGCTGGCGCCGTATTCGGTGAAGTGGAACGATCGCGTGAAGAACTGGGCGTGGGACGTCAACGTGATCCGCTCGCGTGACATCCGCATCGCGTGCCTGCCGGGCGGCAAGGTGCTCGTGTACGGCGGGATACTCGATCGCGTCCGCCTGAACGACGACGAGCTCGGCGTGCTGATCGCGCACGGCATCGCCCATGCGCTGCGCGAACACGCGCGCAGCAATCTCAGCGCGGCGTCGCAAACGTCGCTGCGCGCGGCCTCGCTGCCGCCGCTGTTCGGCGTCGGCGATCCGCTGCCGCAGGCGCTGAACCTCGGCGCACGTCTGCAGACGCTGCGCTACGACCCGACCGACGAAACCGAAGCCGACGTGATCGGCGGCGACATCGCCGCCCGCGCGGGCTTCGATCCGCGCGCGGCGATCACGCTGTGGGAGAAGCTCGCGGCGGCGACGCGCGCGAACAAGACATCGGGTTTCATCTACATGCATCCGTACGGCGCGACGCGGCGGCAGGATCTGCTGAACCGCCTGCAGGACCTGATGCCGCTGTATGCGAAGGCGACGGGCAAGCGCGTCGACACGCTGCCCGACTATGCGGGCATCAGCGCGCAGCGGCGCAAGATCGTGCGGCGCTGAGCGTCGCAGGCCTCGGCTTTCCCTCGGGCATCGCCGGCGCGTGACGCGGCGCTACGCGCCGACGTCCGATTCGACCGGCCGGCTGCCGCTCTCGCGCATCCAGCGCACTTCGTCACCGGGGCTGCGGCCGAACAGCCGCTTGAACTCGCGGCTGAACTGCGACGCGCTCGCATAGCCGACCCGCGCGGCGGCGGCACCCGCGCCGACGCCGTCCTGCACCATCATCAACCGCGCCTGGTGCAGGCGCGCGGCCTTCACATACTGCATCGGCGACGTCGCCGTCACGTGCTTGAACTGCGCGTGGAACACCGCGAGGCTCATCCCGGCCTCGCGCGCGAGCGTCTCGACATCGAGATCGGCCTTCAGGTCCGCATGGATGCGCCGCAGCGCCTTCGCGACGCGGCCGAAATGATGCTGCTGGGCGAGCGCCGCGCGAATCGCGTCGCCCTGTGCGCCCGTCAGCACGCGGTACGCGATCTCGCGCATGATCGCCGGCCCGAGCACGCACGTGTCGTGCGGCGACGCGAGCGCTTCGAGGAGTCGCACCACCGCGTCGGCGAGCGGCGCATCGAGCGGCGTCGAATAGACGCCGTGCGGCTCGCTGATCGCCGCGCCGAGCGTCTCGTCGAGCAGGATCGCGAGTTCGGCGATCACCGCGAGATCGACGCGGATCGAGATCGCCAGAAACGGCTCGTCCGGGCTCGCGAAGGTTTCGCATTCGAACGGCAGCGGCACCGACAGCACGAGATACTGCTGCGCGTCGTAGACGAACGACCGGTCGCCGAGATAGCCGAGCTTGCGGCCCTGGCACACGACGATGATGCTCGGCTCGTACAGCACCGGCATGCGCGGCACGGGCCGGCTCACGCGGAAGAAGCGCACGCCGTCGAGCGCCGCCAGCGTATCGCCCTCGTTCGGCGCCAGGCTCGAATGCAGCTCGATCATGCGGCGCCGCACACGGTCGCCCATATCGTCGAAAAGGGGCTGGAAGCTCATCGGCGTCGTCCTGTCCGGCAAGAGAATCTGGCTTGCAATGTAGCACTTTTGAAAGCATTTTGACGGCCGTTCGCGCGCAATTCGAGAGGAATGGGCAAATCTTCCAGACCTTCGTGTATTTCGCCGCGGCGGCTCGCTCCGTACGATGGGCACCTGTCTCGCCGCGTCGCCACATGGCGCGGCGGCAGTCTGTTTCGCCGGATGTTTTCCCGGACAAGGAGCCCCCTGCATGAGCACAACCTACGCTTACGCGGCGACCGATGCGCAATCGCCGCTCGCCCCGTTCGAATTCCAGCGCCGCGCGCTGCGCGACCTCGACGTCCAGATCGAGGTGCTCTACTGCGGCGTCTGCCACTCGGACCTGCACCAGGCCCGCAACGAATGGCGCAACACGATCTACCCGGTCGTGCCGGGCCATGAAATCGTCGGCCGCGTGACCGCGACCGGCCCGCAGGTGTCGCGCTTCAAGGTCGGCGAGCTGGTCGGCGTCGGCTGTCTCGTCGATTCGTGCCGCACCTGCCCGAGCTGCGCGGAAGGCCTCGAACAGTATTGCGAAAACGGCTTCGTCGGTACCTACAACGGCCAGGACCGCGTGACGGGCGACATCACCTACGGCGGCTATTCGACCCAGCTCGTCGTCGACGAGGCGTTCGTGCTGCGCGTGCCCGAGACGCTGGACCCGGCCGGCGCCGCGCCGCTGCTGTGCGCGGGGATCACGACCTACTCGCCGCTGCGCCAGTGGAACGTCGGGCCCGGCAAGAAGGTCGGGATCGTCGGCCTCGGCGGGCTCGGCCACATGGGCGTGAAGCTCGCGCGCGCGATGGGTGCGCACGTCGTGCTGTTCACGACCTCGCCGTCGAAGATCGAGGACGGCAAGCGGCTCGGCGCGCACGAAGTGGTGATCTCGAAGGACGAAGCGCAGATGAACGCGCACCTGAACAGCTTCGACTTCATCCTGAACACGGTGGCCGCGCAGCACGACCTGAACCCGTTCCTGCACCTGTTGAAGCGCGACGGCACGATGACGCTCGTCGGCGCGCCGGAGCACGACCATCCGTCGCCGCAGGTGTTCAACCTGATCTTCAAGCGCCGCCGTCTCGCGGGATCGCTGATCGGCGGGATCGCGGAAACGCAGGAAATGCTCGACTTCTGCGCGGAGCACGGCATCACGTCGGACATCGAAACGATTCCGATGCAGCAGATCAATGCCGCTTACGAGCGCATGCTCAAGAGCGACGTGAAGTATCGGTTCGTGGTGGACATGGCGTCGCTCAAGCAGTAAGGCAGCAAGCGCCGCCCCCAAGCGAAACGGGCCGCATGTTCGACATGCGGCCCGTTTTGCATCCGGCAACCGGTTGGCTCGGCCGCTACGCGCATCGCGTAGCGCCGACGATCACTTCTTGTAGTCGTAATCGACCGTCAGCGGCGCGTGATCGCTGAACTTGATGTCCTTGAAGATCGACGTGCGCTTCGCGGTGCCGGCCACGCCCGGCGTCGCGATCTGGTAATCGATCCGCCACCCGACGTTCTTCGCATACGCCTGGCCGCGGTTGCTCCACCACGTGTACTGCTCGGGGCGCGGGTCGAGCGTGCGGAATACGTCGACATAGCCGACATCGTCGAACAGCTGCGTGAGCCACGCGCGCTCTTCCGGCAGGCAGCCCGAGTTCTTCTGGTTGCTCTTCCAGTTCTTGATGTCGATTTCCTTGTGGACAATGTTCACGTCGCCGCACAGGATCACCTCGCGCCTGCTCTTCAGCTCGGCGAGATGCGGCATGAATTCGTCCATGAAGCGGTACTTCGCCTGCTGACGCTCTTCGCCGCTCGAGCCGGACGGCACGTACACCGACACGACCGACAGCTTGCCGTAGCGTGCCTCGACGTAGCGCCCCTCGGCATCGAATTCGCTGCTGCCGAAGCCGATGATCACGTCATCGGGCTCGTGGCGGCTGTACACGCCCGCGCCGCTGTAGCCCTTCTTCTCGGCGTGGTGGAAATAGCTCCTGAAGCCATGCGGCTCGACGAAGTCGGCCGGCAGGTCGTCGGCCGATACCTTGATTTCCTGCACGCACACGCAGTCGGCGTTCTGTTCGCCAAGCCATTCGAAAAAGCCCTTCTTCGCGGCGGAGCGGATGCCGTTCAGGTTGGCGGTAATCACTCGCATCATGTCGGGTTCCGTTGTTCAGTTCAGTTCGATGTGTTTGACAGGATCGCAGCCTAGCGGATCTTCACGCCTTCGAGCTCCGGCTTCGGCGGCGGGAATTCGAGCTTCATGTCGGTCATCGTGCGCAGCAGCAGCTCGGCGATCATTACGTTGCGATGGGTTTTCGAGTTCGCCGGGATCACGTACCACGGCGCATGCTCGGCCGACGTCGCGGCGAGCGCGTCGCGGTACGCCGACTGGTATGCATCCCAGTGCTTGCGCGCGTCGAGATCGGAGATGTCGAACTTCCAGTGCTTGGTCGGATCGTCGATGCGTGCCTGCAGCCGCTCGCGCTGCTCGTCCTTCGAGATGTGCAGGAAGCACTTGACGATCGTCGTGCCGTTCTCCGCGAGCATCGTCTCGAAATCGCGGATCTGCCGGTAGCGGCGCTCGCATTCCTTGTCGCTGATGAGATCGAGCACGCGCGGCACGAGTACGTCCTCGTAGTGGCTGCGGTTGAAGATCGCGAGTTCGCCCGCAGCCGGCGCCTGCGCGTGCACGCGCCACAGGAAGTCGTGCGCGGCCTCGATCGGCGTCGGCGCCTTGAACGGCACGATGCGCAGGCCGAGCGGATCGACGTCGCGAAACACCGCGCGCACGGTACCGTCCTTGCCGCTGGTGTCCATCCCCTGCAGCACGAGCAGCACGCGCTTCTTCTGCTGCGTGTGCAGGCGCTCCTGCTGCACGTCGAGCTCCGTCGACACGGCGGTGAGCCGTTCGCGGTCGGCATCCTTCGACCCCGCCGAGAACGGCTTCGCAGCCGGATCGAACGCTTCGAGCTTGAATGCGGCAGCTTCCTTGTCACGCGCGCTGTACGGCACGCGGAAATCGTCGAGCGACGGTTGTTTCGCCATTCATTCCTCCGTTGGACGGTGCGATGCACACGCGCACACGATAACGCATGCACCAAAGCGACGGGCCGCCCCGAACAGGTTCGGCGGCGGCCCGTCGTCAGGCGCGGTTCAGGCGCGCTGTCATGTTCAGCCGAGCTTCTTCTTCAGCAGTTCGTTGACCTGCTGCGGATTGGCCTTGCCCTTGGTCGCCTTCATCGCCTGGCCGATCAGCGCGTTGAACGCCTTTTCCTTGCCCGCGCGGAATTCCTCGACCGACTTCGCGTTCGCCGCGAGCACCTCGTCGATGATCGCTTCCAGCGCGCCGGTGTCGGAGATCTGCTTCAGGCCCTTCGCGTCGATGATGCGGTCGGCCGCGGCATCGTCGGTCGCCTTCTCGTCCCAGATCGCCGAGAAGATTTCCTTCGCGATCTTGTTCGAGATCGTGCCGTCGGCGATGCGCTGCAGCACCAGCGCGAGCTGCGCTGCCGAGACCGGAATCGCGTCGATCTCGATGCCGTCGCGGTTCAGCTGCGACGACACGTCGCCCATCAGCCAGTTCGCGGCGATCTTCGCGTTCGCCGCGCCGGCCTTCGCGACCACGGCCTCGAAGTACGCGGCCATCGCCTTGCTCGACGTCAGCACGCCCGCGTCGTACGCGGACACGCCATATTGCTCGACGAAGCGCTGCTGCATCGCGGCCGGCAGTTCGGGCATCCCGGCCTGCACGCGCTCGATCCAATCCTGGCCGATCACGAGCGGCATCAGGTCGGGGTCGGGGAAGTAGCGGTAGTCGTGCGCATCTTCCTTGCTGCGCATCGAACGCGTCTCGCGCTTGTCCGGATCGTAGAGGCGCGTTTCCTGCACGACTTCGCCGCCGTCCTCGATCAGCTCGATCTGGCGACGCACTTCGTAGTTGATCGCTTCTTCAAGGAACCGGAACGAGTTCAGGTTCTTGATTTCCGCGCGCGTGCCGAACTTTTCCTGGCCGACCGGTCGCACCGACACGTTCGCGTCGCACCGGAACGAGCCTTCCTGCATGTTGCCGTCGCAGATGCCGAGCCACACGACGAGCGCGTGCAGCGACTTCGCATAGGCCACGGCCTCGGCCGCGCTGCGCATTTCCGGCTCGGTGACGATCTCGAGCAGCGGCGTGCCCGCGCGGTTCAGGTCGATCCCGGTCATGCCGGCGAAGTCTTCATGCAGCGACTTGCCCGCATCTTCCTCGAGGTGCGCGCGGGTGAGGTTGACCGTCTTCTCGTACGCTGGCTTGCCGGCCTTTTCGTTGGCGGGCACCTGGATCGTGATCTGGCCGCCCTGCACGACCGGAATCTCGTACTGGCTGATCTGATAGCCCTTCGGCAGATCGGGGTAGAAATAATTCTTGCGCGCGAAGATGCTGCGCGGCGCGATGGTCGAGCCGATCGCGAGGCCGAAGCGGATCGCCCGCTCGACCGCGCCGCGATTCAGCACCGGCAGCACGCCCGGCAGCGCCAGGTCGACCGGGCACGCCTGCGTGTTCGGCTCGGCGCCGAACTGCGTCGGCGCGCCGGAGAAAATCTTCGAGACGGTCGACAGTTGCGCGTGCGTCTCGAGACCGATGACGACTTCCCATTGAGTCATATGCTTACACCCCCGCCGGAACTTGCTTGTGCCAGTCGGTCGCGCGCTGGAACGCGTCGGCGACCTGCAGCATCCGGGCTTCGTTGAAATAGTTGCCGATGATCTGCAGACCGACCGGGCGTTTCGCGTTCGCGCCCGCGCCGAAGCCGCACGGCACGCTCATGCCGGGCAGGCCGGCGAGGCTCACCGACAGCGTGTAGATATCCGCGAGATACATCTGCACCGGATCGTCGCCCTTCGAGCCGAGATCCCATGCGACCGTGGGCGAGGCCGGGCCCATGATCACGTCGCAGGACTTGAACGCCTCCTGGAAATCCTGCGCGATGATGCGGCGGATCTTCTGCGCTTGCAGGTAGTACGCGTCGTAGTAGCCGTGCGACAGCACGTAAGCACCGACGAGAATCCGGCGCTTCACCTCGGGGCCGAAGCCTTCGGCGCGCGACTTCTTGTACATGTCGAGCAGGTCGCCGTACTGCGCGGCGCGGTGGCCGAAGCGCACGCCGTCGAAACGCGACAGGTTCGACGACGCCTCGGCCGGCGCGATCACGTAGTACACGGGGATCGACAATTCGGTTTTCGGCAGCGACACGTGCACGAGCGTCGCGCCGAGCGCCTCGTACTGCTTGAGCGCCGCGTCGATCGACGCACGCACGTCGTCGGCGAGGCCGTCGCCGAAATACTCGTTCGGCAGACCGATGCGCAGCCCGGCAAGCGGCTTGCCCGCATCGTTGCCGGCCGCCCACGGCTGGCCGAGGTGGCGCGTGAAATCCTCGTCTTCACGCTCGAGGCTCGTCGAGTCGCGCTCGTCGAAGCCGGACATTGCGTTCAGCAGCAGCGCGCAGTCGGACGCGCTCTGCGCCATCGGGCCGCCCTGGTCGAGCGACGACGCGAACGCGATCATCCCGTAGCGCGACACGCGGCCGTAGGTCGGCTTGATGCCCGTCACGCCCGCGAACGACGCGGGCTGGCGGATCGACCCGCCGGTGTCGGTGCCGGTCGCGGCCGGCGCGAGGCGCGCGGCGACGGCGGCCGAGCTGCCGCCCGAGCTGCCGCCCGGCACCGCGTTGGTATCCCACGGGTTCTTCACCGCGCCGAACGCGGAGTTCTCGTTCGACGAGCCCATCGCGAACTCGTCCATGTTGGTCTTGCCGAGCGTGACCATGCCGGCCGCCTGCAGGCGGGCGACGACGGTCGCGTCGAACGGGCTCTCGTAGTTCGCGAGCATCTTCGAGCCGGCGGTCGAGCGCCAGCCGCGCGTGACGAACACGTCCTTGTGCGCGATCGGCAGGCCGGTCAGCGCGCCGCCCGCGCCGCGCGCGAGTTCGGCGTCGGCGGCCTTCGCCTGCGCAAGGGTGAGGTCGGCGTCGACGTGGACGAACGCGTTCAGGTCGCGTGCCGCGTCGATCCGTTTCAGGTAGAGCTGCGCGAGCTCGACGGCCGAGCATTCCTTGGCGGCGAGCGCGGCGCGCAGTTCGGTCAGGCTTTTTGCGTGCATTGAGTGGTTTTCCTGGGAATTCTGGGTGGCGCGCGGCGCGGCGCCCGCGCGCTTGTCATCGAATGTTTACTCGATCACCTTCGGCACCAGATAGAGGCCGTCCTGGACGGCCGGCGCCGGACGCTGGTTGTCGTCGCGATTGACGACTTCCGTCACGGCGTCGTCGCGCAGGCGCTGCGCGACTTCCTGGATCTGTTCGATCGGGTGGGCGAGCGGCGCGATGCCGGCGGTGTCGACCGCCTGCATCTGTTCGACGAGGCCGAAGAATTCATTGAGCTGGCCGAGCATGTGCTCGGCGTCGGCGTCGGCCATTTCGAGTCGCGCCAGGTGCGCGATGCGTTTCACATCGGTCAGGGTCAGGGCCATGCGATCACCGGAAAAACAAGGCTGCGCGGCGCATCAAAAGCAGCGCCGCAGCGGGGGTTGGAGGGTGCGATCCCACCCTCAAAAATCGGGGCCGAAGCGGCAAAAATACCGCCCGTTTCGATTCAAATACCGTGAAATTATAAGGTATCATTACGCGTTCGACCCAAACCCGGCAGCCTTTTCCCGCACCGTTTCGCCTCGTTTCGGCAAGCCGTGCGTGCTTCGTGCGATCCCCGGTAGACATCACTCGCAGCTTCGTGCGCCGCGGCGGCCGCTTCCGCCACGCTTCCCGAGGCTGTTATTTTTTCCGCTGCCGCCCTCAGCGCTCGCTATGCAGGGCCGGCCCAGAGCGAAACAGGATTCTGAATGTTCGGTTTTTTGCGCAGCTACTTCTCCAACGATCTCGCGATCGACCTCGGCACCGCAAACACCCTGATCTACATGCGCGGCAAGGGCATCGTGCTCGATGAGCCCTCCGTCGTGTCGATTCGCCAGGAAGGCGGCCCCAACGGCAAGAAAACGATCCAGGCGGTCGGCAAGGAAGCCAAGCAGATGCTCGGCAAGGTGCCGGGCAACATCGAGGCGATCCGCCCGATGAAGGACGGCGTGATCGCCGACTTCACCGTCACCGAGCAGATGATCAAGCAGTTCATCAAGACGGCGCACGAGTCGCGCATGTTCTCGCCTTCGCCGCGCATCATCATCTGCGTGCCGTGCGGCTCGACCCAGGTCGAGCGCCGCGCGATCAAGGAAGCGGCGCACGGCGCCGGCGCATCGCAGGTCTACCTGATCGAGGAGCCGATGGCGGCCGCGATCGGCGCGGGCCTGCCGGTGTCGGAAGCCACCGGCTCGATGGTCGTCGACATCGGCGGCGGCACGACCGAAGTCGGCGTGATCTCGCTCGGCGGCATCGTGTACAAGGGCTCGGTGCGCGTCGGCGGCGACAAGTTCGACGAAGCGATCGTCAACTACATCCGACGCAATTACGGGATGCTGATCGGCGAGCAAACCGCCGAGGCGATCAAGAAGGAAATCGGCTCCGCGTTCCCGGGCTCCGAAGTCAAGGAAATGGAAGTGAAGGGCCGCAACCTGTCGGAAGGCATTCCGCGCAGCTTCACGATCTCGAGCAATGAAATCCTCGAAGCGCTGACCGATCCGCTGAACCAGATCGTGTCGTCGGTGAAGATCGCCCTCGAGCAGACGCCGCCGGAACTCGGCGCCGACATCGCCGAGCGCGGGATGATGCTGACGGGCGGCGGCGCGCTGCTGCGCGACCTCGATCGCCTGCTCGCGGAAGAAACCGGCCTGCCGGTGCTCGTCGCCGAAGACCCGCTCACCTGCGTCGTGCGCGGCTCGGGCATGGCGCTCGAGCGCATGGACAAGCTGGGCAGCATCTTCTCGTACGAGTGATCGCCGAGTGATCGCCTAAGCAGTCCCGTTTGATATGACGCACCCGCGGCGTGGCCGGATCGCTCGTTCAGAACGAACCGCCACGCCGTTTGCGCGTCTGAGCATTATTTAACCGATCACCACGCGCCCGGCGCCGACCATGGAATACAGTCCGCCGCCCCTCTTCAAGCAAGGTCCGCCCGCGCTCGCGCGGCTCATCTTCTTCGTCGCCCTCGCCATCGCGCTCCTCGTGTCGGACGCGCGCTTCAGCACGCTCGAAATCGTCCGCGGCGTGCTCGGCACCGTGCTGTACCCGCTGCAGCGCGCGGCCCTCGTGCCGCGCGACCTGTTCATGGGCGCGGCCGACATCGCCGTCACGGGTTCATCGCTGCGCCACGACAACGACGCGCTGCGCAAGCGCAACCTGCAACTGTCCACTCAGGCCAATCAGGCCGCCGTGCTCGCGCAGGAAAACATGCATCTGCGCGCGGTGCTCGAGCTGCGCCAGCACATCGCGACGCAGTCGACCCCGGTCGAGATCCAGTACGACACGAGCGACCCGTTCACGCAGAAGATCGTGATCGGCCAGGGTTCGCAGCAAGGCATCCAGAACGGCTCGCCGGTCGTCAGCGAGGACGGCGTGGTCGGCCAGGTCACGCGCGTGTTCCCGCTGCAGTCCGAAGTCACGCTGATCACCGACCGCGATCTCGCGATTCCCGTGCAGGTGCTGCGCACCGGCCTGCGCAGCGTGATCTATGGCACGCCGAAGGGCGATTCGCTCGATCTGCGCTTCGTGCCGACGAGCTCGGACCTCGTCGCGGGCGACGAGCTCGTCACGAGCGGCCTCGACGGCGTCTATCCGCCGGGCCTGCCGGTCGCGAAGGTCGTGCACGTCGACAAGCTCGCCGATACCGCGTTCGCCCGCGTGACCTGCGCACCAGTCGCCGCCGTGCGCGGCGCGCGCCAGATGCTCGTGCTGCATTACCAGAACGACGTCCCGCCGCGGCCGGCCGAGCTCGAGCCGGCCGCCGACAAGAACGCGAAGGGCAAGAAGGCTGCGAAGGCCGCCGCGAAGGGCGAGAAAGCCGAGAAGGCCGACGCGAATGCGAAG
This sequence comes from Burkholderia sp. Tr-862, assembly GCF_011753085.1. Classification (NCBI taxonomy): domain Bacteria; kingdom Pseudomonadati; phylum Pseudomonadota; class Betaproteobacteria; order Burkholderiales; family Burkholderiaceae; genus Burkholderia; species Burkholderia sp. Tr-862. Next base: position 2,782 of record NZ_VWWG01000170.1, on the reverse strand, counting down.
CCGGCCGCCGCGGCCGCACCCGGCGCGAAACCCGCGCCGGCGGTGCCCGCCGCTCCGGCCCAGCCCGCTGCCGCGCCCGCGAAGCCCGCGGCCGGGCAACCAGGAGCCCAGCGATGAACCGTCCGCAATACATCCTGCAGCCGGTCAACCCGTACTTCATCGTCTTCAGCCTCGCCGCCGCGTTCCTGCTGAACCTGATGCCGTGGGGCCGCCTGCCCGGCGTGCCCGATTTCGTCGCGCTCGTGCTGCTGTTCTGGAACATCCATCAGCCGCGCAAGGTCGGGATGGGCGTCGCGTTCGTGCTCGGCATCCTGATGGACGTGCATGACGCGGGGCTGCTCGGCGAGCACGCGCTCGCCTATACGCTGCTGTCGTACGGCGCGATCACGATCCACCGCCGCGTGCTGTGGATGCCGATCGGCGTGCAGGTGCTGTATGTCACGCCGCTGCTCGTCGTCGCGCAGCTGGTGCCGTTCGTGATCCGCCTCGTAATGGGCGCCGCGTTTCCCGGCTGGCGCTATCTGGTGGACGGCTTCGTCGAGGCCGCGCTGTGGCCGATCGCGAGCCACCTGCTGCTGATGCCGCAACGCCGCCCGGTCGACCCGGACGATACGCGCCCCATCTGAGCCGCACCGGGACCGACCTTGAACACCCACCGCCCCTACGCCCGCCGCGCGCCGCGCTCCGGGGCGGCCCCTCGCCCGCGCGCGCTCGCCGCGCGTGGGCCGGATCAAATGTAACCGCATGACCGAATTCAACGACACCCAACAGCAGCTCTCGAAGTTCCGCCTGCGCGTCGCGGCGGCGGGCGTGTTCGTGTTCGTCTGCTTCGGGCTGCTCGCGAGCCGCTTCTTCTACCTGCAGCTGATGCAGCATGGCAAATACGCGCTGCAGGCCGAGGAAAATCGCATCTCGGTCGCGCCGATCGTACCGAACCGCGGGATCATCACCGACCGCAACGGCGTGGTCCTCGCGAAGAACTATTCGGCGTACACGCTCGAGATCACGCCGTCGAAGCTCGACGACACGCTCGACAACACGATCGACAAGCTGTCCGAGATCATCCCGATCGACGCACGCGACCGCCGCCGCTTCAAGAAGCTGCAGGAAGACTCGAAGAACTTCGAGAGCCTGCCGATCCGCACGCGCCTCACCGACGCGGAAGTCGCGCGCTTCACCGCGCAGCGCTTCCGCTTCCCCGGCGTCGACGTGCGCGCGCGGCTGTTCCGCCAGTACCCGCTCGGCATGACGGCCGCGCACGTGATCGGCTACATCGGCCGGATCTCGAAGCGCGACCAGGATCGCATCGATGCGATGAGCGACGACAACGACAGCGACCAGGAACATTACGATCCGCGTCGCGACGCGAACAACTACAAGGGCACCGACTACATCGGCAAGATCGGCGTCGAGCAGAGCTACGAAGCCGAGCTGCATGGCCTCACGGGCTTCGAGGAAGTCGAGGTGACGGCCGGCGGCCGGCCCGTGCGCACGCTGTCGCGCACGCAGGCGACGCCCGGCAACAACCTGGTGCTGTCGCTCGACATCGGGCTGCAGCAGGTCGCCGAGCAGGCGTTCGCCGGCAAGCGCGGCGCGCTCGTCGCGATCGAGCCGAAGACGGGCGACGTGCTGGCGTTCGTGTCGTCGCCGAGCTTCGACCCGAACTCGTTCGTCGACGGCATCGACCAGCAGACCTGGGACGAGCTGAACAACTCGCCCGACAAACCGCTGCTGAACCGGCCGCTGCACGGCACCTACCCGCCCGGCTCGACGTACAAGCCGTTCATGGCGCTGGCCGGCCTGACGCTCGGCAAGCGCACGCCGGGCTGGGGCTTCCAGGATCCCGGCTACTTCACGTTCGGCGGCCACACGTTCCGCAACGACGTGCGCTCGGGCCAGGGCTGGGTCGACATGAACAAGGCGATCATGGTGTCGAACGACACCTACTTCTACATGCTCGCACGCGACCTTGGCGTGAACGCGATCGCGAACTTCATGAAGCCGTTCGGTTTCGGCCAGATCACGGGCATCGACATCCAGGGCGAGGCGCGCGGGATCCTGCCGTCGACCGACTGGAAGAAGAAGGCGTTCAAGAAGGCCGCGCAGCAGAAGTGGTTCGACGGCGAAACGATCAGTCTCGGGATCGGCCAGGGCTACAACTCGTACACGATCCTGCAGCTCGCGCATGCCACCGCGACGCTCGCGAACAACGGCGTCGTGATGAAGCCCCACCTCGTGAAGGAAGTCGAGGATCCGATCTCGCGAGCACGCCACCTGACCGTGCCGAAGGAAAGCGAAGTGATCCCGCTCAAGCAGGGCGACATCGACGTCGTGAAGCGCGGGATGGAAAACGTGATCGAGAATCCGTCCGGCACCGCGTACAAGGTGTTCCGCGGCGCATCGTACCTCGCGGCCGGCAAGACCGGTACCGCGCAGGTGTTCTCGCTGCAGGGCTCGAACTACAAGGGCCACCTGCTCGCCGAACACCTGCGCGACCACGCGCTGTTCATCGCGTATGCGCCGGTCGACCATCCGCAGATCGCCGTCGCGCTGGTTGTCGAAAACGGCGGCTGGGGTGCGCAGGCCGCGGGCCCGATCGCGCGCCGCGTGCTCGACTACTACCTCGTCGAACGTCAGAACCCGAAGAACGAGGCCGCGGCCGTGGCCGCCGCCGCGTCGGCGACCGAGCCGGTAAGCACGCCCGTGGTCGGCGACACATCGAAGCCCGCCGCCGTCGCGGCCGGTTTCACCGCGCTGCCGCAGCCGGTCGTGCCGACGGCGG
>NZ_VWWG01000169.1:0-13547 GCF_011753085.1 Burkholderia sp. Tr-862 | reverse complement strand
ATGCGGCGTGCCGCCGACACGGCTGCAGCGGAGAACAGCACGCACGCGAACGCGAGCGCGAACCACGCGGGTTGCCAGCCATGCGCGCGATGCACGAGCGTCGCCGGCACGAGCAGCGACGACGCGACGACGCCCCACCCCGTGCCGCCGTAATAGAGCCCGAGCAGGAGCCCCGCATCGCGCGGCGCCGCGGACGCGAGGCGCGCGGCCAGCACGCCGCCGCTGATGAAGATCAGTGCGCTGCCGACGCCCGTCGCAAGCCGCTCGACGAGCAGCGCGTTCATGCCGGACGTGAGCCCGCATGCGGCCATCAGCACCGCGGTCAGCGCGCAGCCGGCCGCCAGCAGCGTGCCCGTGCGCCAGCGCCGCGACAGGAACGGGAAAATGAGCGCGCCGATCAAGTAGCCGGCTGCGTTCGCCGTATTCAGCGCGCCGGCCTGCGCGAAGGTCCAGCCGAGATCGGCCTTCATCGGCGGCAACAGCAGTGCATACGAGAAGCGTGCGAGGCCGAGCGCGATCGCGCTGCCGAGCGACAGGCAGATCGCGAGCCGCCATGCGGCCATGCGGTCGGGTTCGGTAACGCTCGCATCCGGCCGTGCTCGGCCGGCGTGCTCCGGTTGCGGCGCTGCGCGCATCGCGGTGTCTCCATCGTGGTTCGGGGCCGATCCGGGCCTGGGTCCCGCAACGCCGACGCGGCTTGCTTGACGGCCGTGAGCCGTGGTGTCGTCGCTGCGGATTCCGTGTTATGGCGGGCGCCGGTCCCGACTGCCGGAACCGGTGCGCCGCTCGACCGATGATACTTGACCGGCCGCGAGCACTGCCTGTGCCGGCAGCAGCGATGCCGTACGCCGCCCGCAAACCGCGGCGCGCCGACGCCCGGCATGCGCTACGCACCCAATCCGGCGGTAAAGGCGGTGAAGAGCGCCCGCCCCTCGTCCCACTGCGCCAATCCGGAAGCCGCGTTCACGTGGCCACGTGCGCCGAGCACGAGCGGTGTCGCACCGCGTGCCGCCGCCCACCCGATTGCTCGTCCGTACGGGTCGTACGGATCGTCCGAACTGGCGATCGCCGCCACCGGCCGGTCGCCGAAATCCCCGTCCGGCACACGCGCGAACGCCTGCGCGGCGGCCGGGAAACGCGGGCCGTCCGGATCGGGTACCGCCACGAGAAAGGCCCCGCGCACCGGGCGTGCCGCGGCCGCACGCCAATGCGCGAACAACAGGCAGCCGAGGGAATGGCACACCACGATCGGCGGGGTCCGGGCAGCCGCGACGGCCGCATCGAGCGCCGTGATCCAGTCGATCAAGTCGGGCGTGTCCCACGACGCCGGCGCGATGCGCGTCGCACCAGTAAGCGCCGTCTCCCAGTAAGTCTGCCAGTGATCTGCTCCCGAGTTGCCGATTCCCGGCACGATGACGATGCTTCGATCCATTCCCGCCTCCATGAACATGAGGTGCCCAGTCTGGTCCGAACGACTTCCGCGTGGAATGGCAAGTCATCGGATATTGAGACAGAATCCCGATGAATTAACGGAACAGGAATGCCGACATGCCCGACGGAGAACTGGATCGCCTCGACATTTCGATCATCGAAGCGCTGCAGGAGAATGCGCGGATGCCGTTGTCCGAAATCGGCCGGCGCATTGGCCTGTCGCAACCGGCGACGTCGGAACGCGTCAAGCGCCTCGAGGAGCGCGGCATCATCGCCGGCTACACCGCACGGATCGATCCGGCGGCGCTCGGGTTGGGAATGATGGCCATCATCCGGCTCAGAACGACGCACGAACACATCAAGCCCGCGTTGAGTGCGTTTGCCGAGATGCCGCACGTGATCGAGATTCACCGGATGACCGGCGAGGATTGCTTCCTGCTGAAAGTGCTCGTGCCGACGCCCGGCCAGCTCGAGACCATCATCGACGCAATTGCCCGGTTCGGCGCGGTCACGACGTCCCTGGTGCTCCGGTCCGAGCCCGTCAAGCCGCTCGGCAAGGCTCTGCTGGGTTGAAACCGGTAACGGTGCCGCGACGCACGCATCGCTCGCGAATGATAAAAATCGAAACGATCGACGCAATTGGACTTCGGATTTAAAAATTCACGCGAGTCGATTTATAGATCATGCCCCGATATTCAATAAAAAATCGTGGCCTTCGAGATTCGATTCATTCGCGTTGATCGCACGATTTTCAGCGAACCCGCATGTTTAGCACGCTCCGGCTAAAAACCTTGCAACGCATTGCATTCGTGAAATCGTCAGACTAATATCGACGCCACTCGCCCGGTATTCAAAAAATTCCGGATGAGGGCGGTAATCCCTTTACCGCGCTTTCATGTTGAATCACTCATGTTCACCACAGGAGAATTGACATGCAGGAAACCCGGCAAATCGAATTGCTTGACTGGATGCAGGAAGACACGCACCCCGAGGCCGTCGACATGATGGTGGAGGATGCCGTGGTGCCGTTCGGCACCGCGCTCTGGCCGGTCTGAGCGGCCAGCCCGTTCCCGCGGAAGGGCTGCGGCCCTTCCGCCGCTTCCGGAGACACGCATGCTGAACCTGCATCGCGCGCTGGGTTTTCACCCGGCGCTGCGCGACAAACTCGCACGCGGCGAGACGGGACAACTGCTGGTCGGCTACGACACCCGCAACCGCGACACCGCATTGCGCGCGTTTTCCGCCCTGCCCGACTCGCTCGACGCGACGACCCTCTGCCTCGAAAGCACCCCGCCCGCGGAGATCACCGCCGCGCTCACGCACGCCGACCTGTTCGTGCTGCTGTACGACTCGTCGTGCCTGCCGACGCCGTCGCCGAGCGGCCCGCCGTTCCTGGCCGCGATCCGCCCCGCGATCGTCGAGCACTGGAGCAAGTCGGTGCTGTTCAAGGATTACGGCCCGCATCTCGACGAGGCGTTCGCCGAATCGCTCGACGACATCGCCGCGCGCAACGGCCGGCTGATCGACGCGGCCGCGCGCGCGTCAGAGATCCGTTTCATCGACGAAGCCGGCAACACGCTGACCGGCTCGCTCGCGCCGGAACAGAAATGGACGAGCGTGGACGGGATGGGCAATCTCGACGTCGTTCCCGGCGAAATCGCGACGCACGTCACCGACCTGCACGGCTCGATCGTGTTCAGCGGCACGTTTCTCGGCACCGTGCCGTTCGCGATCAAGTACCGTGTGGCGGAGCGGCTCGCGACGCTGCATGTCGAAGACAGCCTGATCGTCGATTTCGACAGCGACGACGCGGGCTTCCGGCGCGACTTCGCGTCGTATCTCGACCGGCACGACAATCACCGGCGCATCGAGGAATTCGGCATCGGCACGAACCTGGGCATCCGCGGGCTGTACGGCCGCAACGCCGGGTTCGAGGAACGCCATCCGGGCCTGCATCTCGGCCTCGGCGGCGGCGCGAACGGCAGCCATCACCTCGACCTGATCTTCGCGCGCGGCACGCTCGCGTTCGACGGGCAGGTCGTGTTCGACGGCGCGTTCGCCGTCTGAGCGGGGAATCAGGCTTCGGCGGCCGCCGCGTCGCCGAGCCACTTGAACATCACGAGGCAATCGACGAAGCCGAGCCGCGCATGACGATACGCGCGCGGCAAGCGGCCGACGATCTCGAAGCCGAGCTTCTGCCACAACGCGACCGCCACTTCGTTCGTCGCGACCACCGAGTTGAACTGCATCGCGAGGAAGCCGCGTTCGCGGGCCACTTGCTGCGAGTGCTCGCACATCAGGCGCGCGACGCCCTTGCCGCGCGCCGCGTCGGCGACCATATAGCCGCAGTTGCACACGTGATTGCCGGGCCCGGCCGCATTCGCCTTCAGGTAGTACGAGCCGAGCAGCACGCCGTCCTCCTCGGCGACCCACGTGCACAGCGGTGCGTCGAGCCACAGCGCGCGGGCGGCTTCGCGCGTCGGCGCCGGATCGAATGCGTAGGTCTCCTGCGCGGCGACGATCGCGTGGTAGGTGGGCCAGAAGCGGGGGAAGTCGTCTTCGGTCATCGGGCGAAGCGTGATCATGCGGGTTCTCTCGCGAAAGGGTTGGGGAAGGCGCGTGGCGCTACGCCGCGTCGGGGCGGGCGCCGTCGCGCAGCAGGCCGCTGCGATAGGTGCCCGGCGGCACACCATACCAGCGCTTGAATGCCTGCGAGAAGCTCGACAGGTCGCTGAAGCCGAGCCGCTCGGCGACTTCCGTCAGCGACAGGTGGGCATCGCCGAGCAGCGTCTCGGCCATCGCGCCGCGCGCCTGCGCGAGCAGCGTGCGGAACGTCGTGCCTTCCTCCTGCAGCCGGCGCTTCAGCGTGCGCGGGCTCGTGTTCATCAGCCGCGCCATGTCCTCGAGCGAGAACGGCACGTTGCCGGGCGTCGCCGTCAGGTATTGCCGCACCATCTCCGACGTGCCGACCCGCGCGCGCCGCGCCTCGACCAGCTGGCCGCACATCTGCTCGCACATCGAGACCGTCAGCGGGTTCGCATGCGGCAGCGGCCGGTCGAGAAACTCGCGGTCGAACGCGAGGCTGTTCGCACGCGCGCCGAACGCGGGTTCGACACCGGCGATGCGCGGTGCGGGCGCGCGTGTGGACGCGGATGCGCTCGCCGCGCTCGCGGCCTGCATCGTGAAGCGCGACAACGCGAAATCGTCGCCGCCGATTTCCTGCAGCAGCACGGCGGCGGCCGTCATGTCGCGTTCGACGAGGAACCGGCTCAGGTCGGCATCGAGCTCCGGCGCGCCGAAATTGAGCACGCACGACCGCGACTCCTCGCGGTACGTGATCACCGTGAACGCATACGTGAGCGGCAGGAAGCGCATCGCGAGCGCCAGCGCGTCGCGCGTGGTCGCGCTCGCGATCAGTCCGTAGCCCCACACGCCGTATGCGGAGAAGTGATAGCGCTGCCCGACCTCGAACCCGAGGCCCGGCGCACGCCCAAGCGCGCGCAGCAGATTGCTGGTCAGCCGCAGTTCCTGCGCGGCCGTCACCTCGACGTTCGGATCGTCGAGCTGCGCGTCCGCGAGGCCCGTGCCGGCCAGCAGCTTCGTGCGCGACACGCCGCGCTCGTCGCCGAAATCGACCAGCAGCCGGGCACTGGCCGGACTCCGGGTGAAGTCCCAGAAGCTCATGCGGAGAAACCCTCGAAGCGCCGATTTGGCCCAAATACTAAAACAATTGTCCCGAAGCAGCATTGGTGTTTTCCCATGCGGCCCGCACCATCGGCGTCATCAGTCGTCGCCTGAACGACACCCATGCCCCCCCGGAGGAGACACCATGCGACCGAGTCGCCCGCCCGATCTCGCGGCCCGCTTCGAACGCCAGCGCGAAGCATTCGCCCGCGCCCCCGCCCCGCCGCTCGCGATCCGCCTGTCGCGGCTCGATCGCCTGCGCGCGCTGCTCGACACGCATGAAGCGTCGATCGTGCGCGCGATCGACGCCGATTTCGGCGGACGCTCCGCGCACGAAACGCGCCTCGCCGAACTCTTCGTGGTTCGAAGCAGCCTGCGCCATGCCCGCGCGCACCTGCGGCACTGGATGCGCGAACGCCGCGTGCCGACCGCGCCGCACTTCCGGCCCGGCTACAACCGGCTCGTGCCGCAGCCGCGCGGCGTCGTCGGCGTGATGGCCCCGTGGAACTATCCGCTTCAGCTCGCGATCGGCCCCGCGGTCGCGGCGCTCGCCGCGGGCAACCGCGTGCTGATCAAGCCGTCGGAACTGACGCCGCGACTGTCGGCCCTGCTCGACACGCTCGTCGCCGACGCGTTCGACGCCGACGAGCTGGGCATCGTGACGGGCGACGTCGACACCGCGAAGGCGTTCGCGCGCCTGCCGTTCGACCATCTGTTCTTCACCGGCTCGACCGCGGTCGGGCGCGACGTCGCACAAGCCGCGGCCGCGAACCTGACGCCCGTCACGCTGGAACTCGGCGGCAAGTCGCCCGCGATCCTCGACCCGTCGTGCGACGTCGCGCACGCGGCCGGGCGCATCGCGTTCGGCAAGCTGCTCAATGCCGGCCAGACCTGCATCGCGCCCGACTATCTGCTGGTGCCGGCCGGCACCGCCGAGACCGTCGCCGCGCGCCTGGCGGACGCGATCGCGCGCCGCTACCCGACGCTCGCGGGCAACCCCGACTACACGGCGATCATCGGCGCGCGGCATCGCGACCGCCTCGCGGCGCTGGTCGACGACGCGCGCGACGGCGGCGCACGCGTGCTCGAAGTCAATCCGGCCGGCGAACGTTTCGCCGCGGGCGCGCGCAAGTTCGCGCCGACGCTCGTGCTCGGCGCGCGCGACACGATGCGGGTGATGCGCGAGGAGATCTTCGGCCCCGTGCTGCCGATCGTCGAATACACGGACCTCGACGACGCGATCGATCGCGTGAATCGCGGCCCGCGCCCGCTCGCGCTGTACTGGTTCGGCCGCGATGCGGCGCGCCGCGACCGCGTGCTGCGCGAAACGGTGTCGGGCGGCGTCACGGTCAACGACTGCCTGTGGCATCTCGCGCAGGAACACCAGCCGTTCGGCGGCGTCGGCCCGAGCGGCATCGGCGCGTATCACGGCAAATGGGGCTTCGACACCTTCAGCCATCACAAGCCCGTGTTCCACCAGGCTCGTCGCAGCGGCACCGCGCTGTTCCACCCACCGTACGGCAGGACGTTCGAGCTGCTGCTGCGCGTGCTGACGCGCATCGCGTAATCCATCGACCACCGGAGACGATTCCATGAGCAAGACTTTCGACTACCTCGTCGTCGGCGGCGGTTCGGGCGGATGCGTCGTCGCAGGACGACTGACCGAGGACCCGGCCGTGACCGTCTGCGTGCTCGAGGCCGGCGGCCGCGGCGACAGCGCGGTCGTCAACGTGCCGACCGGCGCGGTCGCGATGCTGCCGACCCGCGTGAACAACTGGGCATTCGACACCGTTCCGCAGCCCGGACTCGGCGGGCGCATCGGCTATCAGCCGCGCGGCAAGGCGCTCGGCGGTTCGTCCGCGATCAACGCGATGGTCTACATTCGCGGCCATCGCGTCGATTACGACGGCTGGGCCGCGCTCGGCAACGAAGGCTGGTCCTACGACGACGTGCTGCCGTATTTCCGCCTGAGCGAGCACAACGAGCGCTTCGACGACGCCTTTCACGGCCGCGACGGCCCGCTGTGGGTCAGCGACCTGCGCACCGGCAACCCGTTCCATGCGCGCTACCTGGAAGCGGCGCGCCAGGCCGGCCTGCCGCTCACCGACGACTTCAACGGCGCGCAGCAGGAAGGTGTCGGCATCTATCAGGTCACGCAGAAGCACGGCGAGCGGTGGAGCGCGGCGCGCGCGTATTTGCTGCCGCACGTCGGCCGTCGCGACAACCTGACGGTCGAAACGCACGCGCAGGTGTTGCGCATCCTGTTCGACGGCACGCGTGCGACGGGTGTCGAGGTGCGGCAACACGGCGAAGTGCGCACGCTGCGCGCCCGGCGCGAAGTCGTGCTCGCGGCCGGCGCGCTGCAGACGCCCCAGCTGCTGATGCTGTCGGGTGTCGGTCCGGCCGGCGAACTGCAGCGGCTCGGCATTCCGGTGCGCGCCGACCTGCCCGGCGTCGGCCGCAACCTGCAGGATCATCCTGACTTCATCCTCGGCTACCGCACACGCAGCGTCGACACGATGGGCGTGTCCGTGCGCGGCGGCCTGCGCATGCTGCGCGAGTTCGCGCGCTTTCGCCGCGAACGGCGCGGGATGCTGACGTCGAATTTCGCGGAAGGCGGCGGCTTCCTGAAAACGCGGGCCGGTCTCGATGCACCCGACATCCAGCTGCACTTCGTCATCGCGCTCGTCGACGATCACGCACGCCGGCTGCACGCCGGCCACGGGCTGTCGTGCCACGTGTGCCTGCTGCGACCGCGCAGCCGCGGCTCGGTCACGCTGCATGGCACCGATCCGCTCGCCGCGCCGCGCATCGACCCCGCGTTCTTCGACGACCCGCGCGACCTCGACGACATGGTCGCCGGCTTCCGGCTCACGCGCCGGCTGATGGCGGCACCGGCGCTTGCCGAATGGATCACCCGCGACCTGTTCACCGCGAACGTCACGACCGACGACGAGATCCGCGACGTGCTGCGCCGGCGCACCGACACCGTGTATCACCCGGTCGGCACCTGCCGGATGGGGCGCGACGCGCTCGCGGTCGTCGATCCGCAATTGCGCGTGCACGGCCTGCAGGGGCTGCGCATCGTCGATGCGTCGATCATGCCGACGCTGATCGGCGGCAACACCAACGCGCCGACGATCATGATCGCCGAGAAGGCCGTCGACCTGATCCGCGGCGTGCGGCGCGTGCCGGCATGCTCGTCGGCCGACACGGAGCGCGAACCGGCCGCCGCGCCGGTGCACCGCGATCCCGTTTATGCATCGTGCGCGTCGCACGATGCGATCCAGCCCGAGGAGACCCGCCATGTCGTCGCCTGAAACCGCACGTCCCGCCGAACCGGCCGCGCCGCTGTCGGCGATCATCATCGGCGCCGGCTTCGCCGGCATCGGCATGGCCATCGCGCTGCAACGCGCCGGCATTCACGACTTCGTGATCGTCGAACGCTCGCACGACGTCGGCGGCGTGTGGCGCGACAACCGCTACCCGGGCGCCGCGTGCGACGTGCCCTCGCATCTGTACTCGTTCTCGTTCGAGCCCAACCCGAACTGGTCGCGCGTATTCGCGCCGCAACCGGAAATCCATGCGTACCTGCAGCACTGTGCGCGCAAGTACGGTCTTGCACGCCATCTGCGTTTCGGCGCCGAGGTCGAGCGCGCGCAGCATGACGAGGCCCGTGCGCTGTGGCACGTCACGCTCGCCGACGGCACGACGCTCAGCGCCGCCGTGCTCGTCAGCGGCACCGGCCAGTTGAGCCGCCCCGCGATGCCCAACCTGCCCGGCATCGACACGTTCCGCGGCCGCGCATTCCACTCCGCGCACTGGGATCCCGACTATCCGCTCGCCGGCAAGCGCGTGGCGGTGGTCGGCACCGGCGCATCGGCGATCCAGTTCGTGCCCGCGATCGCCGGCGAGGTCGAGCGCCTCGTCGTGTTCCAGCGTTCGCCGGCCTACGTGATGCCGCGTCCGGATCGCGCGTATCGCCCGTGGGAGCAGGCGCTGTTCCGCCGGCTGCCGTGGGCGATGAAGCTGCATCGCGCGTCGATCTACCTGCGCTACGAGTCGCGTGCGATCGCGTTCACGCGGCTGCACGGGCTGATGGATGTCGCGATCGGCCGGCCGTTCCGCAAGCTGCTCGCGCGCGACGTGCGCGACCCGGCGCTGCGCGCGCGGCTCACGCCCGACTATCCGATCGGCTGCAAGCGGATCCTGCTGTCGAGCGACTACCTCGCCGCGCTCGACCGCGACAACGTCGAGCTCGTCACGCAGCGCATCCGGCGCGTGACCGAGACCGGCATCGAAACCGACGACGGCGTGCACCATCCGGTCGACGCGATCGTCTACGGCACCGGTTTCGCCGCGACCGCGTTCCTGTCGCCGATGCGCATCACCGGCCGCGACGGGCTCGACCTGAACGATGCATGGCGGCGTGGCGCGCAGGCGTATCTCGGGCTCACCGTGCCGGGCTTCCCGAACTTCTTCATGCTGTACGGCCCGAATACCAACCTCGGCCACAACTCGATCGTCTACATGCTCGAGAGCCAGATCGCGCACGTGATGCGCTGCGTGCGCGCGATGCGGCGCAACGGCGCGACAGCGATCGACGTCGATCCGCGCCGCTACCGGCGCTTCAACGCGCACGTGCAGCAGCGGCTCGCGGGTTCGGTGTGGAGCGGCTGCAAGAGCTGGTACGTCGATGCATCGGGCCACAACAGCACGAACTGGCTCGGCTTCACGCTGACCTATCGATGGATCACGCGCTTCACGGGGCTGTCCGCGTATCGCTTCACGCAGCCGCTGCCCGGCACGGCCACGCCGACGCACGGCGCCGTCGTCGCGCCGCCCGCCGGCCGCGTGGAAGCACTCGCCGCCGCGTCGCTGCGCGGCTTTCTGCGCGTCGCGTTCCGGCCGCTGATCGGGCCGCCGTTCGGCGCGCGCATGCAACGCCGCGTCGTCGCGTTGCTGTCGCCGCTGATGCCGGGCGCGGGCGGCACGCTGCGTTACCGGACGTCGGCCGCCGGCGTGCCGGTCGAAGTGATCGCGCCGAAGCGCGGCGACGCGGGCGGCGCGATCCTCTACCTGCACGGCGGCGCGTTCTGCCTCGGCGGCCCGCACACGCATCGCGGCGTGACGACGCGGCTCGCGACCGAAGCCGGGCTGCCGGTGTGGGTGCCCGACTACCGGCTCGCGCCCGAGCATCCGAGCCCGGCGGCACTCGACGACGCCCTGGCCGCATACGATGCGTTGCGCGCGCTGGGCTACGCGCCGCACCGGATCGCGATTGCCGGCGATTCGGCCGGCGGCGCGCTCGCGCTGGCGCTCGCCATCGCGCTGCGCGAGCGTGGCGAACCCGCTGCCGCCGCGCTGCTGCTGATCGCGCCCGTGACCGACCCGGCGCTGGGCGGCGACACGCTCGCATCGCGCCGCCACGACGATCCGATGATTCGTCGCGGCTGGCTCGAACAGGGGTTGCGCTGGTATCACGGTAACGGCTCGGTGGCCCCGCGCGGCCCACTCGACACCGACTTGCGCGGCCTGCCGCCGATCCTGGTGCAGGCCGGCGACCAGGAAGTGCTGCTGTCGGATGCGCAGCGACTGACGGCGCATGCGCTCGCGTGCGGCGTGCCGTGCCGGCTGGAGATTCATGCCGCGCGCTGGCATGTGTTTCATCTGCAGGCGTTCTATCTGCGCTCGGCGCGGGACGCGTTGCGGACGCTGGCGGGGTTTGCCGCGCAGCGGGTGACGGCGACAGCGTAGTGATGCCGGCGATGCCGGCAATCGAGGCAGCGGGGCGCGGCTTCGGCGCAATGCCGCGTCCGCGCCTCGTTCGACGCAACTGAACGCGAACGATATCAAGCATGCCGACGTGATCGTGACGATGAGCGACAAGCGCAAGGCGAAGGTGCTCGCGCTCTGGTCGCGCTCGATCCGTCGGCCGCCGGCAAGGTGTTCACACTCGCCGGATACGCGAGCGGCGAGCACAAGGACGTGCCCGACGCGTGGAGCAAGCCGCTCGACTTCCACGAATCGGTGACCGCGCAGCTCGACGAGCAATCCCTCCTCCGCACGGCGCGTGTCCTCACGCGCCGATGAGATCGGCCGTTCGGCCGAATCGTCATCGCCTGCCCCGAATGAAAGAATGATCCTCGTTCGGGAAGCCGGCCTCATCGCCCGAAATCCCCAGTCGCGAAGGCTCCGCGAGCATTCCTGCGCAGCGCCCTTGCGTCGTGCTTCGTCTCGATTCGGCAGTCGGCCCGCTTACACGTCACTTCATCAGCCTCATCCGGCAGGCCACGCCATCCCGTCGATACCCCTATCCCTCATGTAGCTTATAAGTTACAATGCTCTCCAAGTTCGAACTGCTTCGCTATCAGCGCGACGACGGTCGCGAGCCTTTCACCGAATGGCTGAACGCCGTCCGCGACAAGGTCATCCAGGCACGGATTCGCGAACGCCTGCGACGCGTGCAGACCGGCAATTTCGGCGATTGCGAGCCTGTCGGCGAAGGCGTGATCGAACTGCGCATCCACGTCGGTGCCGGCTATCGCGTGTACTTCGGCCGGTACGGCAGCGCGCTGATCCTGCTGTTGGCCGGCGGCGACAAGCGCGGCCAATCCGACGACATCAGGCGTGCGCACGAACACTGGTTGAACTGGAAACGGAGGCAAATGTGAACAAGCTCAAAGGCGCGGTATCGCACCACGACGCGGAAGTCGCCGAACTCGGTGCCGACCGCGAGCTCGCGGTGGCCTATCTGCGCGTCGCGATGGAATCGCTCGACGATCCCGACAACCGCGCGGCCGCGCTGCTCGCGCTGCGCACGGTCGCGGAAGCGTACGGCGGGCTCGGCGCGGTCGCGGCCGAAGCCGGCATCAGCCGCGAATCGCTGTATCGCACGCTGTCGCCCAACGGCAACCCGACGCTGAAAACCCTGCTCGCGGTGCTCAAGACGGTCGGCCTGCGCCTGTCCGTCGTCCCCGCGCAACCGGCGCACGCCTGACGCGTTGCGCGCTTCAAGGCTGCACCATCCACACGAGCACCATCGCGGGCGGCGCCGCGCTCGTCCCCGCCGGCGGCCGCTCGATCGTCGGCTCGATCTTCAGCGCCTGCGCGATCGTCGCCGCATCGTCGAGCGTCGTCGTGCGTACGACCGTCATCAACCGCACGGGCCGATGCATCGTCTCGCGATACAGCGCGCCGTACCACAGCGGCCGCGTGCCGAGCGCATCCTGCAGCACGTACGGATAACGCCATAGCCGCAGCACGAGGCGGCTGTCCGGATGGGCCGCGTCGATGCGCACGAACACGCGGCGCGTGCTCTCGCCGTGCGTGTAGCGCGGCAACACGGGCAGCGTATCGGCCGGCGCCTGCGGCGACAGCCAGCGCAGCGCGGTGGCGGGCGACCACGGCGTCGCGCGCTGCCAGCCGGCCAGCGACAGATGGCGGTCGAGCGTGTCCGACGTCGCGCACCATTGCAGCGGCAGATATTCCTCGCGATCGCCGCCGATCTCGGTGCGCCGCGTCGGCACGCGCTGCCAGCCGCCGCGCATCCACTGGTCGACGGTCATTGCGACGACGTCGCCGACATGCGGACGCGCCGCGCGATCGAGCTGCCACTGCGCGGGCACGGTCCACACGCCGGCGGTGGCGAGCACGACGAGCACCGCGACGAGCGCGCCGCGCGGCTGCACGTGTTCGTGCACCCGCCAGTACGCATGGGCGCCCGCCAGCACCGCGAACCACGCGAGTCCGAGGCTCCAGCCGCCGAGCAGGCCCGACAGCCACGTATCGCCAACATAGAGCCGCGCGAAGCCGCCGAGCACGATCCACAGCACGACCGCCGTCACGACCGGGATCCGCCACGACGCGGGCCGCTCGCGCGTCAGCACCCAGCCGATGCCGCTGCTCGCGAGTATCGCGAATGCCGCGTCGGCGTCGGGCAACGCCACGTGCAGCGCGCCGGGCGGCAGGCTCGCGGGCGACGTGCCGGGCATGCCGGCGCCGAACGCCGGCACGAGCACGACCGCGATGCCGACCGTCGCGAGCCACCAGGCGGACGTCACCCAGCAGCGATGGATCATCAGCCAGACGAGAAACGCGGCAGCGACGATCAGCCCCGTATCGTGTCCGTGCAGCACCGCGAGCGCGCGCATCGTGGCATCCACGGGCGGCGTGCGCAGGTTCTGCAGGAACGCATACAGCGCGATGTCCGCGTGCGTCAGCGGATCGTTCGCGACGACGTCCTGCACGATGCCGGCGAACAGCCACACGCAGCCGACGAACAGCAGCGCGAACACGGGCACCGCGCCCGGCAGGCGGCGCACCTTGTCGATCGCGTCGTGCAGCCAGGCGCCGAAGCGCGGCCAGCGGCGCGCGGATGCATGCACGGCCGCGCCGGTCGCCTGGCACAGCAACGGCGCGGCCGTGCATGA
>NZ_VWWG01000168.1:0-13663 GCF_011753085.1 Burkholderia sp. Tr-862 | reverse complement strand
GGCGGCACGGTCGCGGCCAGCAGCAGCACGTCGCGCGCGGCGACGATCAGCCGCGTCTCGTTCGCGCGCGGCAGCAGCGCGAGCGCGGCGTGGCCCGCGCGCTGCACCTGGCCGGCCTTGTCCACGAGCGTGAACGGCAGCTCGGGCCACTGCCATTCCTGCAACGGCACGGCCGGCTCGCGCGGCGGCAAAGAAACAATCAGCGTGCTCAAGAGCTCCTCTCCCGAATGGCGTCGTTATAGCTGGTCGCGGATGCGCACCACCCGCGTCGAGTGCGTGGTCGGATCACGATACACGAGCGAGGTGCGATCCACCTCCGCGCGATCGTGCTGGATCCGGCCATGCACGATGAAATAACTGGAATTGACGTCGACGAGGCTCGAGTCGATCGTCACGTTCGGCGCGCCGGCGCCGCGCAGCGCGAGCTGCACGTCGCCGACGTTGCGGAAAAACACGGTCTCGCGGCGCGACACGAGCGCCTGCGCGGACGACACGCTCATCCCCGGCACCAGCGCCGCGATCACCTCGGCCGGCGCGGTGTTCATGTTCACCGGCGTCGTGGTCGGCAGCACGGTGACGAACGGGCGCAGCCGCGCGACCATCTCGGGCGTCACGCCGTCGACGTCGAGCAGGTTGTCGACACCCGTCATCACCAGCGGCGCGGGGCCCCGGTCACCGTCTGACATCCCCGGCTCGTCGGTGAAGTTGCCGGCCTGCATGTCGCCGCCGGCCACCGGCGCGGTCGCGGCCGTACCGGCGCCGGGCAGCGTCGGCGTCTGGAAGCGTGTCGCCGAATGCATCAGGCCCGTGCGCATCTGCAGCGCGATCCGCTTCGCGAACGCGCCGTCGTAGCCGAGCGTCGCCAGCAGCCGCTGGAACGCCTGCAGCTGCATCACGTTGAGCTGCAGCACGCCGGGCGCCGGCGACGACACGAGATTGCGCAGGTTGTACTTCGCCTGCGCGTCCTCGATCGATCCGGAGAGGTAGGTGTCTTCGCCGCCGTTGTCGTTCGGCGCGCCGATCCGGCCGAGGAAGTCCGACAGCTTGGTCTTCGCGATCGGCACGGCCCAGATCCCGCCGAGATAGGTGATGCCGGGCGCCGTGTCGCCCTCGGAGCGCAGGATCATGCGCGTCCAGTCGAGCGCGCCGCGCGCGACCCACTGCGCCTGCGCGATCACGCGCTGGTTCTCGATCCGGCGAATCTGCACCTGCTGGCGCCACAGCATCCCCGACACGAGGATCGCCGACAGCGCGACGACGAGCAGCGCGGTGATGATCGCCGCGCCGCGCTCGCGGCGGGCATGTGTGCTTGCGGGCGGGCGGCCGATGAAGCGGGAACGGTGAGGGCGCGCGCGCATCGTCATTCCCCGACGAGGAAGATGCGCGTGACGGGCACGCGCAGCGACGTCGCGCCGATGCTGACCTGCAGCCCCGTCACCGCGCGTGTCGGCGGCGCGTTGCCGATCTGCGGCACCTTCAGCGCATCGTTGTTCTGCGACAGCGCGTCGTTGGCCGTCTGCAGGTTGGTGGTCCAGCCGACGCGCGGCACGTACAGCTTCGCGTCGATCGCACCGACGCCGCCCATCAGCGCGACCCAGGTCCAGCCGTCGACGCTGCTGTCCTTCAGCACGTCGCGCAAGCGGTTCGCATCGGCCAGCGGCGGCGACGCATAGCGCACGACGCGCCCGCCGGCGATCCGGTAGCGGACCACCTGCAGCCGCGGCGCGGCGCCCGGCAGGTCGAGTTCGCGGACGATCTGCAGCGTATTGCCGGCGACGCCGATCGCCGGCTGGCCGGCTTCGTCGTCGGTCGCGGCGAGCCGCGCGTCGATGCGCATCTGGTCGAACATCTGCGCGAACACGCGCTCGTCTTCCATCGCGGACGCGACCTTGTCGCGGCCGCGCATGATCTGGTCGAGCCCGCGCCACGCGAGGATCGCGACCACCGCGAGGATCGCGATCGCGATCATCAGCTCGATCAGCGTGAAGCCGCGCACGCGGCGCGAGCCGACGGAACGCGCGGGCCGGCGCCGCATCGGCGCGTCAGAGCGGACGGCTGGTTTCATTCGCGACCACCGTCACCATTTGCGCGAGCACGCCGGGGTGCCCCGGCATGCTCACCGAAATCTGCACGCGCCGGAACACCGGGTTCGGCGTCGTGCTCACGCGCTGCGTGCAGACCATCTGCACGTTGCCTTGCGAACAATCGAAACTCTGCTCGCCGACCTCCGGCCACGCATGCGTGAGCCGCAGCTGCGCGAGCGCGTTGTCGGCGCTCCATCCGGCCAGCAGCCGGTGGTGGAGATCGGATGCGTTGGTCGCCATCGTGCCGACCGCGCGGATCGACGCGGCGAGCGCGACCGCGATGATCGCGAGCGCGACCAGCACCTCGATCATCGTGAAGCCTAGGGAACCGGAAGCCGGGAAGGGCAGGCGACGACGCATCGTCATTGCACCTCGTAGCGGCCGTTGCCGGTGCCGACGATCGTCGCGCTGCCGACCGCCGAATGCAGCGTCACGCGCACCGGCGTGTCGACGCTTTCGGTGCCGAACACGACGGTGCTCGCGTGCGTGTCCGACCCCGGATAGTCGATATCGGCGCCCGTGACGCCACCGTCCCAGTCGCGCGGGCGCAGCAGGTCGTCACGCAGCGTGCGCCAGCCGTCGGGCGAACTCACGTCGAAACGAAAGCCGTGCGCGGTCGGCTGCCACGCGATCGGGCGCGCGCGCACCTGCGCTTCGTCGCCGGCCGTCTCGAACAGCAGCGCGATGCGCTGCGCTTCCTCGCGCAGGTCGGTGCGCGGATTGCGCGTCAGCGACAGCGACGCGAGCGACACCAGCAGGCCCGCGATCACGAGCACGACCAGCATCTCGAGCAGCGTGAAGCCGCGTGCCCGCGCGCGTGCCGCGATCACGACCGCGCCGCGCCGCACGCGGCGGTCGCGGGCATCGCGGCGAGCGCGAGCGGAGCGCCAGGGCGTGCGAAGGGCAGGCATGAAATGAAGAACGGGGACGATCGTCGGATCGGTCGATGCAGGCTTACTGCCACGAACCGATGTCGGAATCGTTGTTTTCGCCGCCTTCCTTGCCGTCGGCGCCGTAGCTGAACACGTCGATCTCGCCGTGCACGCCCGGGTTCAGGTACTTGTACCCGTTGCCCCACGGATCGTTCGGCAGGCGCTCGAGATAGCCACCGTCCTTCCAGTTATTCGGGATCGGATCGGTGGACGGCTTCTGGATCAGCGCGTTCAGGCCCTGCTCCTGGGTCGGATAGCGGCCGTTGTCGAGACGGTACAGCTTGAGCGCCTGCATGATCGTGCCGATGTCCTGCTTCGCGGCGATACGGCGCGCCTCGTCGGGACGGCTCATGATCTTCGGCACGATCAGTGCCGCCAGGATCCCGAGGATCGCGACCACCACCATGATCTCGATCAGCGTGAAACCGCGCTGACGGCGCACGGCCGCATTACGGCGAGTGATCCACGTTTGCATGACTGACTACCTCTTTCCAAAAAATATCGTCGATTGAGTGACGCACCCGGCGCATCGCGGACGTTTGCCTGACGGCAAGCTTCCGGTTCACCGGGCGCGGAGCACGCATTGTAAGGCGCGCATTGCCGAGGGCTTTCACCCAACGCAAATTTCATATACATCCGTACAATAGCGCGCATGAACGCGCTCTCGATCCGGATCCTCTCCCTCGCCCTCTTCGCGGGTTTGTGCGCGACGGCCACCTACTGGGTCGTCACGCTGTCGGCCCGCGAAGCGCCGCTGCCCGCCGCCGCCGCGCGGTTGCCGATCCGCACCGAGGACGCCGCCGCGCTCTTCGGCGGACAGCTCGACAAGAATCCCGTCCAGGACATCCACCTGTTCGGCATTCTCTCGATCGGTCATGGCGCCGCCGCGATCGTCGGTATCGGTGGCGAGCCGCCGCGTGCCGTGTCGCTCGGCGCGGAGCTCACGTCCGGCGCGAAGCTCGCCGAAGTCCGCAGCCGCTCGATCATCATCGACCGCAACGGCGCGCGCGCCGAAGTCCAGCTCCCCGCGAACACGCCGTCCCCCGCGATCTACATGCGTTGAACGGTGGCGGCCTGACTGGCAGTCAGGCCGTCACTGCACCATGTTGTTCAGCTCGATGATCGGCAGCATCACGGCCAGCACGATCACGAGCACGATGCCGCCCATTGCGAGGATCAGCAGCGGCTCGAGCAGGCTCGTCAGGAACATCGTGCGCCGCTCGAGCTCGCGCGCCTCGCCTTCCGCCGCGCGGTCGAGCATCGTCGTCACGTCGCCCGTCGCTTCGCCGGAACGGATCAGGTGCACCAGCACCGGCGGAAACGTCTTCACGTTGTTCAGCGCGCGCGACAGCGCGGAGCCTTCGCGCACGCGCACGATCGCATCGTCGATGTTCGCGCGCATCGCGCGGTTCGACAGCGTCTCGCCGGCCGCCTGCAGCGCGCGCAGGATCGGCACGCCGGCCGCGGTCAGGATCCCGAGCGTGCTCGCGAAGCGCACCGTGTTGTAGCCGCGCACGAGCTTGCCCGCGAGCGGCGCGGTCAGCACCCAGCGGTCGAACGCGAGCCGCGGCCCGTCGCGCGACAGCGTCGCCTTCACGAACCACACGACGAGCGCGACCGTGATCAGGATCGCCCACCACCAGTGCCGCACGAACTCCGACAGCGCCATCATCACGACCGTGAGAACGGGCAGTTGCTGCTTCGTGCTCGCGAACACGTTGACGACCTGCGGCACGACATAGCTCAGCAGGAACGTGACGATGCCGAACGCAATCAGCGTGACGATCCCCGGATACGTGAACGCCAGCAGGATCTTCTGCTTCAGCGCGTTGCTCTGTTCGATGTAATCGGCGAGGCGCGACAGCACGATGCCGAGCTTGCCGGTGTGCTCGCCCGCCGCAACGAGCGCGCGATAGATTTCCGGGAAATCGCGCGGATGCTGGCCCAGCGCATTCGCAAGCGAATGGCCGCCGAGCACCTCGGCGCGGATCGCGGCCATCAGCTCGCGGATGTAGTCGCGCTCGGCCTGCTCGGTCAGCACGCCGAGCGCCTCGTCGAGCGGCAGCCCCGCAATCAGCAGGCTTGCGAGCTGGCGCGTGAGGATCGCCTGTTCGCGCTGCGACAGCTTGCGGCCGAACGCGAGGCGCTGCGAACGCGCGCCGCGGGTCGCACTGGCGGCCGGCTCGACGACGAGCGGCGTGAGCCCCTGCGTGCGCAGCTGGCCGCGTGCGCCGCGCGCACTGTCGGCATCGATCACGCCTTTCTGCGGTCGCCCCGCCGAATCGATGGCTTCGAAACGGAATGCCGGCATCGCGCTATGCGCCTCCCGTCACGCGCAGCACTTCCTCGAGCGACGTCGCGCCGGCCGCGAGCCAGCGCTCGGCATCGTCGCGCAGCGTGCGCATCCCTTGTGCGCGCCCCGTGGCGAGAATCTCCGCATCGGCCGCGTTGCGGTGGATCAGCGCGCGGATCGAATCGTCGATCAGCAGCAGTTCGTATACCCCGCGCCGGCCCGCATAGCCCGAATGCCCGCATCGGTCGCAGCCGACCGGATGCCACACGGTGCGGCCGTCCTCGTGCCGCTCTTCCTTGCAGACGGGACAGAGCTGGCGCACCAGACGCTGCGCGAGCACGCCGAGCAGCGACGACGCGAGCAGGTACGGCTCGACGCCCATGTCGGTCAGACGCGTGACGGCCGATGCCGCGTCGTTGGTGTGCAGCGTCGCAAGCACGAGGTGGCCCGTGAGCGATGCCTGCACCGCGATCTGCGCGGTTTCGAGGTCACGGATTTCGCCGATCATGATCACGTCCGGATCCTGACGCAGGATCGAACGCAGTGCACGGGCAAAGGTCATCCCGATCCGCTCGTTCACCTGCGTCTGGCCGATGCCGGACAGGTCGTATTCGATCGGATCCTCGACGGTCATGATGTTGGTCGTCGCCGTTTCGAGCCGCGACATCGACGCATACAGCGTCGTCGTCTTGCCCGAGCCGGTCGGGCCCGTCACCAGCACGATCCCGTGCGGGCGGCCGATCAGCTTGTCGAACTGGACGAGCGTGTCGCGGCCCATCCCGAGCGCTTCGAGGTTCAGGCGCTGCGCATCCTTTTCCAGCAGACGGAGCACCGCGCGCTCGCCGTGCCCGGTCGGCAGCGTCGACACACGCACGTCGACCGGCCGGCCGCCGACGCGCAGCGTGATGCGGCCGTCCTGCGGCAGGCGTTTCTCGGCGATGTCGAGCTGCGCCATGATCTTGATCCGCGAGATCAGCGCGCCGTGCAGCGCCTTCTTCGGCCGCACGACGTCGCGCAGCGTGCCGTCGACGCGAAACCGCACGACCGACGCATTCTCGAACGGCTCGATGTGAATGTCCGACGCCTGTTCGCGCGCCGCTTGCGTGAGCAGCGCATTGATCATCCGGATGATCGGCGCGTCGTCTTCCGATTCGAGCAGATCCTCGACTTCGGGGATGTCCTGCATCAGTCGCGACAGGTCGACTTCGCCTTCGACCTCGCCGACGATCTGCGCGGCGCTGCCGTCCTGGCGTGCGTATGCCTGGTTGATCGCCTGCGCGAGCTCGTCGGCCGGCACCCGGTGCACGGAAATCGAGCCGAAGTTGCGCGCGATTTCGGCGAGCGCCGCATCGTTCGTGCGCTCGCTGATCCACACCTCGAGCGTGTCGTCGAGCTGGTGCGCGATCAGCACCTGGCCGCTCTTCGCGAAGCCGTACGGCAACAGGCGCGCGGCGAGCGGCGACGGCGGCTGCCGATCGCCCGGCGCGCCGTCTTGGGCCGAGGACGCGAGCATGTTGCTCACTGCGAGGCTCCCGGCGTGGCGGTCAGCGGTTGTTGCGGCATCGACTGCTGCGGCACGCCTTGCGGCTGCGCGGGCGTCGCCTCGGGCAGCGGCTGGGCCGGCACCGGCGCGACCTGGCGCTGCAACTGCTGGCGACGCATCTTGTCGAGATCGAACAGGTTGCCGGCCGGCGTGCCGCCCTGGCTCGGACCCAGCGGCATCGGCGGGACGACCGGGTCGTCCTTGTCGCGGATCACGTTGTTGTCCGACTTGTATGCGCCCGTCACGCCCTGGATGTAGTCGTAGCGGTTCGCGGTGACTTCCTGCGCGGTGCTGCGATCGGAAATGATCACCGGGCGGAGGAACACCATCAGGTTGGTTTTCGCGCGCACCTTCGATTCCGAACGGAACAACTGGCCGATCCACGGGATGTCGCCGAGCAGCGGCACCTTGCTGTTCGACACCTGGTAGTTGTCCTGCATCAAGCCGCCGAGCACGATGATCTCGCCGTTGTCGGCGAGGATCGTCGACTGGATCGAGCGTTTCGTGAAGGTCGGGCCGGTCTGCGCGTTCGTGGTACCGCTGACGACCGCCGAATCCTCGGTATAGAGCTGCAGCTTCAGGATCCCGCCGTCGGTGATCTGCGGCTTCACGTGCAGCGTCAGGCCGACGTCGCGGCGGTCGTAGGTATTGAATGCGTTGCTCGTCGTACCGCTCGTCAGGTTCGAATACGAGCCGGTCGCGATCGGCACGTTCTGGCCGACGACGATCTTCGCTTCCTCGTTGTCGAGCGTGATCAGGTTCGGCGTCGACAGCACGTTCGCATCGCTCACGCCCGCGAAATACTGCAGCAGCGCGCCGAGCCCCTGCACGCCGAACATGTTGTGCAGCCAGCCGATGTTGAGCCCCTGGGACAACTGCCCGAGATTGGACGCCAGCCCGCCGCCGGTGACCCCGCCGGCTGCGTTGGTCAAGCCGCCCGCCGTCAGGTTGATGATGCTGTTGCCCAGCCCCAGCCCGGGGTTCAGGTTCGTGCCGCCGAGAAACTGGCCGCTCGCGACCTGCCACTGGATGCCGAGGTTGCCCTGCGTCGTCGAGTTCAGCTCGACGATCAGCGCTTCGATATAGACCTGCGCACGCCTTGCGTCGAGCTGGTCGATCACCGAGCGCAGGTTCCGGTACACCGGATCGGACGCGGTGATGATCAGCGAGTTGGTGGCCGAGTCGGCCTGGATCATCCCGCCCGGCTGGTTGTCGTCGCCGCTCTTGTCCTTGTCGCCACCGAGCAGGCCGCCGGTGCCGAGGCCGCCGCCGGACGAGCCGCCGCCATACGCGGACGAGGACGACGAACCGCCGAGGCCGCCCGACGGCAGCGGCGGGGTGCCCGACGTGCCGGTCGAGAAGTTGCCGCTCGCCGACGAGCCGCCGCTCTGGTTGAAGCTGTTCGCATCGTTGGACGACGCCGACGAGCCGCTTTCGTTGCCGCCCTTGCCGAGCATCCCGCGCAGCGTCTTCGCAAGCTTGACCGCATCGGCGTTGCGCAATGGCACGACGTGCATGTTGCCGGGCACTCCGCTCGGCGCGTCGAGCTGCTGCACGATGCGCTTCGCCGCCGCGAGGCGCGATGCGCTCGATGCGCGCAGCATCAGCGAGTTGGTGCGCGGGTCGGCCGTGACCGACACCTTCAGCGTCGCGTCGCTGTTGCCGATCGAGCCGGGGTCGAGCATCTTCTGCAGTTGCGCGGCGAGGTCGATCGCGTTGGCGTTACGCAGCGGGATGACCTGCACCTGCGCACCCGCGGCGCTGTCGACGCCTGCGATGATCTGCGCGATGCGGCGCACGTTGTCCGCGTAATCGGTGACGACGATCGTGTTGTTCGCCGGGTAGGCGGTGACCGTGTTGTTCGGCGAGATCAGCGGCCGCAGCACCGGCAGCAGGTTGTTCGCCGATTCGTTGTGCAGCTCGAACACCTGCGTGATGACCTGGTCGCCGCGCGCGCGCGGTGCATTGCCGATATAGGTCGGCACGCCCTGCAGCTTCGCGTCGGCCTCGGGCACGACCTTCAGCACCCCGTGATCCTGCACGAGCGCGAAGCCCTGCATGCGCAGCGCCGACTGCAGCGTCTTCAGCGCCTGGTCTTCCGGCACGGAACGTTCGGCCACGAGGTTGAGTTGCCCCTTCACGCGGGGGTCGACGATGATGGTCTTGCCGGTTGCGGCGCCGATCGCCTTGGCGACCTGGTCGATATCCGCATTCACGAAATTGAGCGTGACCTGAGCGTAGGCGGCTTGCGAGACGATGATGCCGGCGACGATCAGGGTCGTGGCGACGCGCCGCATAACGAAGCGATTTCTTGTCATGGATGAATGGGTCGATGCCGGCTCAGGCCACTTCCGGCGGTAGTGCTGGGATCCAAGTCCTAAAGAGGCGACATTAGCAGTTTTTCATGTCCGAAATATCACATTGAGCTGAGGACTGTCTCACATACGACATGTATCCGGCATGCCGTATGCAATATGTAAGATTTCGGCGCCGCCTAGGCATTCCGGCCATCGCCGCGGTTTTGCGATGAATTGACACTGAAATGCGGTATAAACGGGCTGCCATCTTTCGCATGTCACCACGTGACGGACTGTCGGTATGATACGGGCGGCGCGTTTCCATCCGTACGAATAACAGGCACGGGTTTTCCCGACCTTTGCGTCATTCCCTTTTCGTTTCCGCACATGAACAGACGGTTCGCTTCGATCGCGTTGATCGCCGCCGGCGTGTGGTTCGCCTGCGGAAACGCTCGCGCGGATTGTTTCGACGAGGCCGCCCGGTACCAGAAGGTCAATCCGCTGATCCTGCGCGCGATCGCGTGGCAGGAGTCGCGCAACCGGCCCGCCGCGCTGAACAAGAATACGAACGGCTCGGTCGACTACGGCCTGATGCAGATCAATTCGATCCACCTGCCCACGCTGTCGCGCTACGGCATCGGCCGCGACACGCTGATGGAGCCGTGCAAGAACGTCTATATCGCCGCGTGGCATCTGCGCCAGAAAATGAATCGCTACGGCAACACATGGCAGGCCGTCGGCGCCTATCATTCCGAAACGCCGTCGCTGCGCGACAAGTATGCGCGGCAGATCGCCGCAATCCTGACGCAGTGGAAGCTGCTGCCGCCCGAGCAATGACGCCGCGCCGCGGCGCGCGCTGACGCCGGGCCGCTCGGCCGGCGCGCGTTTGATGCACAATGCGGGCTCACGCCGCGGTTTCGACCGGCTTCGGGCGACCGGCCCCTGGCGACTGGCATCGGGCGACCGGCTCCGGGCCGATCGCGCCCCGCCAGGGCGCCACGGCCGCTTTTTCATCTTTTCCGTTGGTGCAAATCGTTATGAATCCGGCAATGAACCAGCCGTTGCCCGTCACCGTGCTGTCCGGTTTCCTCGGCGCCGGCAAGACCACGCTGCTCAATCACATTCTCGCGAACCGCGCGGGCCTGAAAGTCGCCGTGATCGTCAACGATCTCGCGGCGGTCAACATCGACGCGTCGCTCGTGCGCGATGCGCAGGCGCTGTCGCACGTCGAGGAACGCCTCGTCGAGATGTCGAACGGCTGCATCTGCTGCACGCTGCGCGACGACCTGCTCGTCGAGATTCGCAATCTCGCGGCGGACGGCCGCTTCGACGCGATCGTGATCGAATCGACCGGCATCGCGGAGCCGATGCCGATCGCCGAAACCTTCACGTTCGTCGACGACGACGGCACGTCGCTGTCGAGCGTCGCGCGGCTCGACACGCTCGTCACCGTGGTCGACGCCTACAATTTCCTGCGCGACTACGGTTCCGACGACGCGCTCGCGACGCGCGGTATCGCCGCATCGGACGAAGACGATCGCACGCTCGTCGAGTTGCTGATCGAGCAGATCGAATTCTGCGACGTGCTGGTGATCAACAAGGCCGACCTCGTCGGCGCTGACGAACTGGCGCGCCTGCGGCACATCCTTGCGCGGCTCAACCCGCGCGCGCACCAGGTCGTGTCGACGTTCGGCAACGTGCCGCTCGACGAAGTGCTGAACACCGGCCGCTTCGATTTCGACGAAGCCGCGAACGCGCCGGGCTGGCTCGCGTCGCTGGATGACGATCACACGCAGTGCGACGATCCCGAGTGCCATGATCCGCATCATGCGCACGTGCACGGCGAAGCCGACGAATTCGGCATCGGCAATTTTGTTTACCGCGCACGCCGGCCGTTTCATCCGGCGCGACTCTGGGCGCTGCTGCATCAGGAGTGGCCGGGCGTGCTGCGCAGCAAGGGCTTTTTCTGGCTCGCGACGCGCAACGACATCGCGGGTTCATTGTCGCAGGCGGGCGGCGTGTGCCGGCATGGCCCGGCAGGCCTCTGGTGGGCCGCGCAGGATCGCGCGGAATGGCCGGATGATGACGAACTGCTCGCGGAAATTCGCACGGAGTGGCAGGGGGACCTCGACGACCGCTCGGTTGGCGATCGCCGTCAGGAACTCGTGCTGATCGGCATCGGGCTCGATGCCGACGCATGGCGCGCGAAGCTCGACGCATGCCTGCTCACCGATGCGGAATTCGCGCTCGGTGCGGCGCAATGGACCGCGTTCGACGATCCGTTCCCGGCATGGGATGTCGACGCGCACGACGACGAGGATCCCGACGCGCAGATCGTGCACGTGTAACGCGCGGTAAAAAAACGGCGCGTGAAAAGTAACCGTTAAATCTTGCAAGAGGGGCGCGGACTGTGGCGAAAATGCCGCGCGCGCCCAACAAAAAACCCGCCGAAAGGCGGGTTTTTTTCCTGGCACAGGCGCTGAATCAACGCTTGTTGACGGCGTCCTTGAACGCCTTGCCAGCCGTGAACTTGACCGTCTTGGCTGCCGGGATCTTGATGGTTTCGCCCGTCTTCGGGTTGCGGCCCGTACGTGCTGCGCGCTTGCCCGAACCGAAGCTGCCGAAGCCGATCAGCTGAACCGCATCACCCTTCGACACGGCCTTCTTGATGACTTCGAGCAGCGTGTCCAGCGTTTCGCCGGTTTGAGCCTTGCTGGCGCCCGTTTGGGCGGCGACGGCGTCGATCAGTTCCTGTTTGTTCATTAAGGTTCCTTTTTCAGGTTAGGTTTGACACGAACAGCGCGAACGCGCCGATTATACGTGCGCGAACCGTGCCATCGAGAGTCGGACTCCGACGACACAGCGCCGAATCCTGGCCCGCGCGACGTGCCGTCCGGCTTGGCCGGCGGCCACCCCGCGGTACG
The DNA here is from genome assembly GCF_011753085.1 of Burkholderia sp. Tr-862. Classification (NCBI taxonomy): domain Bacteria; kingdom Pseudomonadati; phylum Pseudomonadota; class Betaproteobacteria; order Burkholderiales; family Burkholderiaceae; genus Burkholderia; species Burkholderia sp. Tr-862. The sequence goes on along the minus strand of NZ_VWWG01000168.1, from coordinate 1,590 downwards.
GCGTTGCTATGATAGCGCAGCGCAAACCCAATAACGACAAGGGTTTCAAAGATTTTCATCGGTATTTCGCCGAATGAATCGTCGATTGCCCGTTTTTTGACCTGCGCCAACCGGACAGGATACGCAGCCGCGTCCGCCCGCGCGCAACGCCGTTGGATTTTGCCAACGGCGCGCCGGACGCCTCCGCGCAAACCCTTGCCAGGCTTGGCTGCCACGTTTTTTGTTTCGCATGCCCGACCGACTCGTTCCCGCCACGCTCGCCCGCCGCGACGACGGCATTCTCGTCTCGCCCGAGTACGGCGAGCTCCCTCGCGACGCGTCGCGCGCTCGCGCGCACGCGAACCGGATGCTCGCCGGCACCGGCCTGCCGGCCCGCTGGCAGGGCCGCCGCACGTTCACGATCGTCGAGACGGGATTCGGCACGGGCAGCCGTTTTCTCACGACGTGGGCCGCATGGCGCGACGACCCCGCACGCTGCGAGCGGCTGCATTTCGTCGCGATCGAACCGCATCCGTTCGCGCGCGAGGACCTGCGCCGTGCCGTTTCCCATTTGGTTGCGGACACAACCATTTCGGAAAATGCCGAGGCTTTGCTCGACGCGTGGCCGATGCATGTGCCCGGCCTGCACCGGCTCGAATTCGACGCGGGGCGCGTGGTGCTCACACTCGCATTCGGCGATGCGCATGACATGCTGCAACGGCTCGTCGCGCGCGCCGACGCGTTCTATCTCGGCAATGTCGCATCGGCCGCGCACGGCGATGTGCTGTCGGCCGACGTGATCCGCGCACTCGCACGCATCGCCGCCGAGGGTGCGACCTTTGCGACGCATTCGCACGACGACACCGTGAAACATGCGCTCGAGCACACGGGTTTCACGAGTCACGACGTCGAGGATTGCGCAGGCGAACCCGCATTGCGCGTCGGCGAATACGCGCCGCGCTGGCGGATGCGCCGGCACGAACCACCGCGTGCATTGCCGGTTGCCACGCGCGAAGCGATCGTGATCGGTGCGGGCCTGGCAGGCTGCGCGGTCGTCGAACGGCTCGCCGCGCGCGGCTGGAACATCACGCTGATCGAGCGGCACGAGCGCATCGCGAGCGAGGCATCGGGCAATCCGGCCGGTGTATTCCATCCACTGATGACGCGCGACGACAACGTCGCGAGCCGCCTCACGCGCAGCGGGTTCCTGCATGCGCTCGCACGCTGGCGCGCGCTCGAGGATGCAGGCCATGCGTTCGCGCGCAGCACGCGCGGGATGATCCATCTCGCGGAATCGGCCGACGATTTCGCGCGGATGCGCGATGCGTTCGACGCGCTCGGCGCACCGTCCGACTATGTGTCGCTGCTCGATACGGACGCCGCCCGCGCGCATCTGAACCTGCCGGTCGCACATGGCGGCCTGCTGTTTCCGCACGGCGGCGCCGTCTGGCCGGCCGGGGTGTGCGCGGCACAATTCGCGGCGGCCGGCGAACGCGTAAAACTGCTGGCCGGCACCGAAGTCGCCCGGCTCGAGCGCGACCGCGACAGGTGGCGCGCCGTCGATGCGGCAGGCGCGACGCTCGCCGAAGCGCCGGTCGTCGTGCTCGCGAA
>NZ_VWWG01000167.1:0-13698 GCF_011753085.1 Burkholderia sp. Tr-862 | reverse complement strand
CGATCGGACGATGCGCACCGCCGGACATATCGAAAACCTCGCGCGCGTCCGGCATCTGCTGCCCGGCCTGATCGGCGAGCTGCCGGACGTCGATACGCTGCGCGGGCGCGTCGCGTTTCGCTGGGTCGTCGCCGACCGCGTGCCGGTGATCGGCCCGCTCGCCGACGAAGCGCAGGCCGTCGCGAACGCCCGCGCGCTGAGCGGCGCGAAGGCGCGCGACCTGCCGCGCGCCGCGGGCCTCTACGGCGCATTCGGCTACGGCTCCCGCGGCCTCGTATGGGCGGCGCTCGGCGCCGAGCTGATCGCGTCGCAACTCGAAGGCGAGCCGCTGCCGCTCGAGCGCGAACTCGTCGACGCCGTCGACCCGGCCCGGTTCCTGATCCGCGCGCTGCGCGGCCGCCAGATCGGCTGATCTCGTCTGTCAGATCCTCACAGTGCTTCGATTTTTCTGTGCAAAGTTATCCACGCGATGCTGTGGATAACCGTGAGGAATCCGCGCGCACTTCGTGTGTAATCACAGTGGACGTAAACTGGGCAACTAGGCACAGCTGTGAAACGCCCGAAAGTTGCTCAACCCAAACCGCTGTGAGCGAACAGCCTGTGCAACGGGTTGTGGCAGCGCCAACCTGTTGATCTTGTTGCGTAAACCGAAGTTATCCACAGAACTGTGGGCGCCTTGTTAACTTCTACTATGTATATATACAAGTAAACCTTTGAAACCAAAGACCTGCGGTGCCTCACAGCGCCGCGAGTCGATTCGATCGGTTCCGGAGCGAAAAAGCTGTGGCACAATCGGTTTCCTTCGCGTTCGTTCGGCCCTGGCGCCGGACATGCTTCAATGGAACGGTCGGCACGATTTCGAATCTGAGTCTTCGAGACCGCGCAGTCCGTTCACACACCAGGCCGACAATCCAGATCGGCAGCCTGAACGACAGTTCCGCCTGATGGCGGAAGAGGCGGATCCCATGTCCTGCCGTCGTCGACCACAACAATCACATTCGGGGCGACACCCAGCCGGCGCGCATCTCATTTCCGACGCTTGACCCCGCGTCGCTGGCGGTTGCTTCCAAAGGAGAAGTCACCACGATGAAGTCGGCGTTCTCATTCCTGCCCAACTGGCCGCTCGCGCCGGATGCCGTGTTCTGGGCCGGGCTCGCGTTGTTTGCGGCCGGCCTGTGCGGCGAGCTGTGCTATCGCGCATGGCGGCTGCCGCGCATCACCGGTTATGCGGTGATCGGTCTCGTTGCCGGGTCGTTCGGATTCGGCGTGATCGACGCGAGCACCGACGAAACCTCGCGGCTGCTGATCAACGTCGCGCTCGGCCTGTTGCTGTTCGAGCTCGGCAGCCGTCTCGACCTGAAATGGATCCGCCGCAATCCGTGGCTCATCGCATCGAGCCTCGCGGAGGCGACGCTGACGTTCGTGCTCGTGCTGTTCGTGATGCTCGCGCTCGGCGTGTCGGGCATGGTCGCGCTCGTGCTGTCGGCGATCGCGATCGCGACGTCGCCGTCGATGGTGATCCAGCTGAAGACCGAACTGCGCGCGGAAGGGCAGGTATCGCAGCGCCTCATCACGCTGACCGCGCTGAACAGCGTCTACGCGATCGTGCTGACCAAGCTCGTGACGAGCTGGCTCCACCAGGAAGCGTACGGGAACGTTTTCGCAACGATCCTGCAACCGGTCTACCTGATCGCCGGTTCGTTCATCGTCGCGTATCTGGTCGCGCGCGCATGCAATTACCTGTTCCGCCACATGACCTCGACGATGCGCGACGAGCATTCGTTCGTCGCGTTGTTCGGCCTCGTGATGCTCGCAATTGCGGTTGCGCAGGCGCTGAAGCTGTCGACGCTGCTCACGCTGCTGCTCGCCGGCATCATCGTGAAGAACCTCGAAGCGCGTCCGCAGCTGTGGCCCGAGCATTTCGGCACGGCCGGCTGGCTGCTGACGGTGATCCTGTTCGTGCTCACGCTCACGTCGTTCACGTGGGGCGACATCGCGCTCGGCGGCCTGCTCGCGATCGTGCTGATCGTCACGCGACTCGTCGCCAAGCTGGCCGGCGTCGTCGTGTTCGCGAAGCCGAGCGGGCTCGGGATGAAGCAGGGCGTCGCGCTCGGCATCGCGCTGACACCGATGTCCGCGCTGTCGTACCTGCTCGTCGACGACACCTACCAGCTCTATCCTAATTTCGACCCGCATCTGCGCGCGATCGTGATGTGCACGATCGTGATCCTGCAGCTCGTCAGCCCGTTCGTCGTCTACCGCTGCCTGTCGGCGGTCAGCGAACGCAGCGACAGAAACTGATTCCGGAACCTGCCATGGCACTCGAAACCTTCGTCAATTCCGAGCCGTTCACGTTCGGCGTCGAACTGGAGATCCAGGTCGTCAACACGCACAACTACGACCTGACCAAGGCTGCATCCGACCTGATGCGCCTGATCCAGGGCGAGACCTTCCCCGGCAACATCACGCCGGAAATCACCGAGAGCATGATCGAGCTGTCGACCGGCATCTGCCACTCGCACGAGCAGGCAGTGTCCGAGCTGCATGCGATTCGCGACGTGCTCGTGAAGGCGGCCGACCAGCTCAACGTCGGGCTGTGCGGCGGCGGCACGCACGCGTTCCAGCAGTGGAGCGACCGGCAGATCTACGACGCGCCGCGTTTCCAGTACATCTCCGAGCTGTACGGCTATCTCGCGAAGCAGTTCACCGTGTTTGGCCAGCACGTGCACATCGGCTGTCCCGATCCGGACAGCGCGCTGTTCCTGCTGCACTCGATGTCGCGCTTCATTCCGCACTTCATCGCGCTGTCCGCGTCGTCGCCGTTCGTGCAGAACGTTGACACCGGTTTCCATTCGGCGCGCCTGAACTCGGTGTTCGCGTTCCCGCTGTCGGGCCGCGCACCATTCGTGCTGACCTGGGACAGCTTCGAGGAGTACTTCACGAAGATGGTCAACACGGGTGTCGTCAACTCGATGAAGGACTTCTACTGGGACATCCGGCCGAAGCCCGGCTACGGGACGATCGAGGTGCGCGTGATGGACACGCCGCTGTCGGTCGATCGCGCGGCCGCAATCGCGTGCTACATCCAGACGCTCGCGCGCTACCTGCTGACCGACCGGCCGCTGAAGCTGTCGGAGGACGACTATCTCGTCTACACGTTCAACCGTTTCGAAGCGTGCCGCTTCGGGCTCGAGGGCACCTGCGTCAATCCTCAGACAGGTGAGCGCCGCACGATCGCGGAAGACATCCTCGACACGCTCGACCGGATCGCGCCGCATGCGGCCGCGCTCGGCTCGCGCGCGGCGCTCGACGAGATCGGCGCGCTCGCGAAGGCGCGCGTGAATGACGCATCGTGGTTGAGAACCGTTTTCAAACAGGAAAAATCGCTGAACGAGACGGTTCGCCAGCAATGCCTGCGCTGGCGTGAATGAAAAAATGTTTTGCAGATTACGGGCTCGACCGCGCGGCGATTCACTGAACGTCGTTCAGTGCCGATTCGCGCGCGGCGCGTCGCCAGTCGTCCTGAAAATCTGTGGATAACTCAATATTCCGCTTCAAAGTCAACGCTCTGCGGGATGGATAACCCGGTGGACTGGTGCCGTCGGCATGATGGCCGATCCGAACAGGAAAATGTTTGCGCGTGGCGCCGTGGGGCCGGCAGAGATTGCCGGCACAACGAAAAAGTCCGGTTATCCAGTGATTTTCCACAGAATGAAGGGGATAACTTAGCTGTGCGATTTTCCGCTCTCGCTTAGAATGTCGGCTTTGCGGACACCGGAACGACGTGTGTCTCACCGGTCGCCGCGAACGCGACCGCCGCGTGTGCCTCGCGACGGCCGTGTCGACGCTCCTCAGCGAGCGTCTGTTTTGAGATAGACATTCGATCTCCACACTACGGCTGCTCGGCAATCCGGGCGGCGGCAAAGCGAAAAGACTATGAGCGAAGGCGTTTACGGGAATCAGGCTTCGGGACGTGTGACCCACAGCTTGCTGCGATTGAGTACGGCCATGCGAAGCCAGGCATGGGATTGGGCGGAAGGCGCGGGTCTCACGCCGACGCAGGGCGAGATCCTCGTGCTGCTGCTGCAACGCAAGGGCCCGATGCGGCTCGGCGAGATCGCGCGCGAGACGCAACTCACCGCGGCGACCACCAGCGATGCGGTCAGCACGCTCGAAACGAAGGGGCTCGTCGAGAAGCGTCGCGCACTGGACGATGGCCGCGCGCTCGCCGTGCGCCTGTCGGCCCGCGGCCGTACCGCGGCGAAGAAGGCGCTGCAATGGCCGGAATTCCTGACGAAAGCAGTCGGCAAGCTCGGCGCGGACGAGCAGGGCGCGCTGTACCGCGCGCTGCTGAAGACGCTGCGCGAGCTGCAGGTTGCCGGTGCGACGCCGCCGCAGCGCATGTGCCTGACGTGCGCGCATTTCCAGCCGGGCAAGCAGTCGAAGAAGACCGTGCATTACTGCGCGGCGCTCGACCTGTCGATGGCCGACAGCGATCTGCGTCTCGACTGTTCGGTGCACGAAGAAGGCGACGCGGCGACGCAGAAGAAGACCTGGAAGGTGTTCGCCGGCTGACGTCCGTCGATCGACCGGGAGGCCGATGATGAACGCTGAAGTGGTGGCGATTCGCCACGTGCATTTCGAGGACCTCGGCAGCTTCGAGCAGGTGCTCGGGGAGCGCGGGCGGCGAGTGCGCTATGTCGACGTCGGATCGTCGCGCGTCGAGGTGCTCGACGCGCTCCAGCCGTCGCTGCTCGTGATGCTCGGCGGCCCGCTCAGCGTGTACGACGATGCGCAGTATCCGTCGATCGCGCCGCTCGCGGCGCTCGTGCGCCAGCGCATCGACGCGGGACTGCCGATCCTCGGCATCTGCCTGGGTGCGCAGTTCATCGCCCGTGCGCTCGGTGCGCGCGTCTATCCGGCTGCGCAGAAGGAACTCGGCTGGGCGCCGCTGACGCTCACCGACGCGGGCCGTGCGTCGCCGATGCGCCATCTCGACGGCGCGGCGACTTCGATGCTGCACTGGCACGGCGATACGTTCGATCTGCCGGGCGGCGCCATCCATCTCGCGTCGACACCCGCATGCCGCCACCAGGCATTCGCGTGGGGGCAGCACGTGCTGGCGCTGCAATGCCATCCTGAAATCCGCGCCGACCGCTTCGAACCCTGGCTGATCGGTAACGCCGGCGAAATCGCGTCGACGCCCGGCATCGACGCGTGCCAGCTGCGCGCCGACACCGTGCAGCACGGTCCCGCGCTGGAGACGGCCGCGCGACGCATGTTCGCGGAGTGGCTCGACAGCGTCGGGCTTTGATGCCGAGCGTGCGGCACTGCGCGTGAGCGGCCCGCCGGCAACACCGGCCCGCGCACCGCGGCATCGCGCGTGCGCATTGCATCGCCATCGCCGCCGGCTTCACGCCGGCCGTCCCTGACCATCGGCTTACTGCCGAACCGGCCGCCAGCAGGCTTCGAGCCTGCATGCTACGCTCCTGTGCTCTTTCCCTTTCCTGGCGAGCGGCACCCATGACTGCGCTGTTTTCTCCGTTCACGCTGCGCGGCGTGACCCTTCCGAACCGGATCGTGGTTTCCCCGATGTGCCAGTACTCGGCCGAGCGCGGCGAGGCGACCGACTGGCACATGATTCATCTCGGCCATCTCGCGCTGTCCGGCGCGGGCCTGCTCTGCATCGAAGCGACCGCCGTCGAACCCGACGGGCGCATCACGGCCGGGGATCTCGGCCTGTGGGACGACGTGACCGAAGCGGCGCTCAAGCCCGTGCTGGCGTCGATCCGCAAGCATTCGCCGGTTCGCATCGCGATGCAGCTGTCGCATGCAGGGCGCAAGGCCTCGAGCGAGGTGCCGTGGAAGGGCGGCCAGCTCGTGTCCGTCGCCGATGGCGGCTGGTTGCCGCACGCGCCGTCGGCGCTGCCGCACAAGGACGGCGAGACGCCGCCGCTCGCACTCGACACGGCCGGCCTGAACCGGATCCGCGACGCGTTCGCCGCCGCCGCGAAGCGTGCCGCGCGCCTCGGCATCGACGCGATCGAAGTGCATGCGGCGCACGGCTACCTGCTGCACCAGTTCCTGTCGCCGATCTCGAACCAGCGCACCGACGAATACGGCGGCTCGCGCGAGAACCGAATGCGCTTTCCGCTCGAGATCTTCGAGATCGTGCGCGCGGCGTTTCCGGAAGACCGGCCGGTCGGCGTGCGCGTGTCGGCGACCGACTGGGTCGAGGGCGGCTGGGAACTCGACGACACGATCGCGTTCGCGCACGAACTGAAGCAGCGTGGCTGCGACTGGATCGACGTGTCGTCCGGCGGCGTGTCGCCGCTGCAGAAGATTCCGCTGTCGCCCGGTTACCAGGTGCCGTTCGCGCAGGCCGTGAAGCGCGCGGTCGGGATGCCGACGATCGCGGTCGGCCTCATCAACGATCCCGCGCATGCGAACCGGTTGATCGAGGCGGGCGACGCTGATCTCGTCGCGATGGCGCGTGCGATGCTGTACGACCCGCGCTGGCCGTGGCATGCGGCCGCCGAGCTCGGCGCGCAGGTGTCGGCGCCGCCGCAGTACTGGCGTTCGCAGCCGCGCGAGCACAAGGCGTTGTTCGGCGACATCGCATTCGGCCAGCGTTGAGCGTCATGCGCGCGATATTGCGCACGATGTTGAACGAAGCAATCTTGAACGTGTAGGATGCGGGTGATCCGCCGCATGGCCCGACGCGGCACCCACCGGTGCCGCGTTTTCGTTTTGCGCGCCGCTGGGCCGTGAGCGCGGCCGTCTTCCATTCAAGTCGTCTTCACAAGGATTTGTTCGATGAGTTCACGCAGGATCGCGGTGCGCCGCTCGGGAGTACACGGCAAGGGCGTGTTCGCGGTGGCGCCGATCAAGGCCGGCGAGCGCGTAGTGGAATACAAGGGCGAGCGGATTTCGTGGAAGGAAGCGCTGCGTCGCCATCCGCACGATCCGAGCGAGCCTAACCATACGTTCTACTTCGCACTGGAAGAAGGCGGGGTGATCGACGGCAAGGTCGACGGCAACAGCGCGCGCTGGATCAACCATTCGTGCGCGCCGAACTGCGAGGCCGAGGAGACGAAGGGCCGCGTGTTCATCCACGCGCTGCGCGACATCGGGCCGGAAGAAGAGCTGTTCTACGACTATGGCCTCGTGATCGACGAGAAGCTGACGAAGAAGCTCAAGCGCGAATACGCGTGCCATTGCGGCGCGGACGCGTGCCGCGGCACGCTGCTCGCCACACCGGACGACGACGGCAAGAAGAGAAAGAAGAAGGACAAGAAAGACGGCAAGTCCGAGTCTGCCGCGAAGGACAAGAAAAAGAAGAAGTGACCGGGGCGGCCGCGCATCGCGCGCGGCGGCTTCCTCGGACGACCGCCGCGCGCCGAAGTGCCGCGCGGCTGTTCTTCCCGCCCTCCCGATGCGCGCACCGCGCGCGACTCAGTGCGTCGGCGCGGCGGCCGGCGTTTCGCTCGCCGGCTTCTCGGTACGCTTGGCAAGCGGCACGCGCACCACGAAGCGCGAACCGCCTTCCGATGCATCTTCGTACGACACCGTGCCGCCGTGCATCGCGATGATGTCGTGCACGATCGCGAGCCCGAGCCCGGCGCCCGTCTCGACGCCGTTGCCGCTTTGCGCATCGCCGCGGAAAAAGCGCTTGAACAGGTCGGCCTGCTGATTGGCCGGCACGCCCGGGCCGTTGTCCTCGACGACGATCTCGGCGGCCGGCTGGCCGTCCTCGAGCGCGCCGCGCGCGACGTTTACCGTGATCCGCGCGCCGTCCGGCCGTGCGAGCGGCACGTATTTCAACGCATTGTCGAGCAGGTTCGCGATCACCTCGCGCAGCAGCACGGGGTTGCCGCGCACGTTCAGCGTTTCGTCGTCGCCGGGTTCGTCGCTGCGCTGGAAGCCGAGGTCGACATGCGACGCGAGCGCGCGCGGTACCCACTCGGCACCCGTCTCGAATGCCATCGCGGCCAGGTCGACGTCGACGAAACGCGCGGCCTGTTCGCCCGGCTCCGCCCGCGCGAGCGACAGCAACTGGTTCGACAGCCGCACCGCGCGGTCGGCGGCCGCGCGCAGCTCGCGCACCGCGGTGTAGGTCTGCTGCGGGTCGCGCGCGACGGCGGCCTGCTCGGCATGCAGCTTCACGGCGGTGAGCGGCGTGCGCAACTGGTGCGCGGCATCGGCGATGAACTTGCGCTGCGCGTCGAGCGCGGTCTTCAGGCGGCCGAGCAGCGCGTTCATCGCGCTCGTCAGCGGCCGGATCTCGAGCGGCACGTCGGTTTCGTCGACCGGCTCCAGCGACGTGTGGGTCTGCCGGTTCAGCGAATCGGCGAGATGCGTGAGCGGGCCGAGCTGCTGGTTCACGACGCGCCACACGATGCCCCAGCCCGCCAGCAGCAACAGCAGCAGCGGCATCATGATCGCGACGAGGAATTCGGCGGCGATCCGGTAGCGGTGCCGCACCGGCTGCGCGACCTCGACCACCATCGGCCGGCCGCCGTCGACTTCCTCGACGCGCACCTGCGCGACCCGCACCGCGCGGTTGTCGTACTCGGCCTCGAATACGTACGCGTGATGCATGCGGCGCACGTTGATGCCGCGCAGCGGCAGCTTCGGATCGCCGGCGAGCTCCTCCTCGCCGTCGCTGATCCGGTAGATCAGCGCCTCGGCCGGATCGGAGAACATGGCCTGCGCGAGCGGCGGCACCGTGAACGGCGCGTCGGGGCCGGCGATCTGGATCTGTTTGGAGATGGCGGTCGCGAGATCGGCGAGCGAGCGGTCGATCACGTGTTGCGTGTATTGCCACGCGAGCCAGTAGGCAATCAGGCCGCTCATCAGCGCGAGCATCGACAGCGGCGCGGCGAGGCGTCTGAGCAGCGAGCGGCGCAGGCTGGTGGTGACAGCCGGATCAGAAGACATTTCGACGGGCAAATGGATAAGCGCCGCTCACGGGGAGCGGCGCGGTCGTGCGCCGGACGGCGACGCGGGCAGGGCGGCGCGCCGGCGGCACGGGGCCGGCCGGCATGCGGCGCCGCTCAGACGCTCGCGGTCTGGCGGATTTCCTGCAGCAGGTAGCCGAAGCCGCGCACCGTGACGATCTCGACACGGCACTGCTCGAGCTTCTTGCGCACGCGGTGCACGTAGACTTCGATCGCGGTGTCGCCGAGATCGCCGCCGAAATGCGTGAGGTGATCCTGCAGCTGGGCCTTGCTGACGACGCGGCCGTGGCGCAGCAGCAGCATTTCGAGCACCGCGAACTCGCGCGGCGACAGTTCGAGCGGCTTGTCGTCGTTGAAGATGCGACGATCGACGCCCGACAGGCGGACGCCGCCGAGCGACACTTCCGGACGCGGCATGTCGCTGTGCGGGCCGCTGCGACGCATCACCGCGCGGATGCGCGCTTCGAGCTCGGCCGGCTCGAACGGCTTGAGCATGTAGTCGTCGGCGCCGGAGTTCAGGCCCTGGATCCGGTCGTTCAGTTCGTCACGCGCGGTCAGCACGATGACGGGCGTGTGGCGGTTGGTCTGGCGGAAACGCGTGAGCAGCGTCATGCCGTCGATGCCCGGCAGGCCGAGGTCGAGGATCACGAGTTCGTGGCGGTTTTGTGCCAGCGCCTGTTCGGCAAAGATGCCGTCATGCACCATGTCGACGGTGAAGCCAGCCTGCTCGAGGCTGCTCTGGATACCGCGTGCGATGGGGCGGTCGTCTTCGATCAGAAGGAGTCGCATGAAGTTCGCTCAAGTACAATGGGTTGGCGGTTCAGGCACGCGGACAGCACGACGCCGTTTCCACAGGGGCGCCGCATCGCCTGACATCAAGCATGGCGGCCAGCGAACGATTAAATCCAATCATGTCCGATATTTCGATCCACGACCTCGAAGCCGCGATCAATTTCTGGCGCGCCCGCTCGCCGTCGAGCGGCGACGAACTCAAACTCTGCGAAGAGGCCAGCGCGCTCTCCAAGCCGTATGCGCTGCTGATTGTACAGCGCGAAGGCACGCTGCAACTGGAAGGTTTGGACCCCAAGGCGCGGAAAGCGTATGAGACTTACGTGCGCCTTAAGGATGGCTTGGAAAGCTGAAGGCTTTCGCTGAGTACATCCTAGAAAACGTTCAGCGAAATGAAAAGTTGACGCGCCGCGCGTCGCAGGATGCGCGGCGGCGGGGAAGTCTCAGGCGGCCGGCTGGGTGTGCGCACACACGTGGTCGATGAACTGCGCGAGCGAGATGTCGCGCTCGGTCAGGCCGTGCGCGTCGTGGGTCGACAGCGTGATATCGACACGGTTGTACACGTTGAACCATTCCGGATGGTGGTTCATTTCCTGCGCCTTGATCGCGATACGCGTCATGAAGCCGAACGCCTCGTTGAAATCGGCGAAGCGCAGGCTGCGCTGGATTGCGTCGCGGCCCGGCACGGCTGTCCAGTGCGGCAGGCCTTCGAGCCGGGTCTTGCGTTCTTCTGATGTGAGCTTGTGGATCATGGTGCACCTCGTTCGGTAACTAACGGCGCCCGCGCGCGGGCAAAAGCCATGCGGCAAAGCCGGTACCGGTCATTGTTTCATAGTTGTGGGACGGCCATCCGGCGACGGGCATCCGGCGACGGGCATCTGGAGGCGGGCGCCGGCGCCCGAATCATTCCGGCGTGGCCGGCCGCGTTACGCGCGCGCGTCGTCCGGCCAGCCTTCGCCCGTGCCGCGATGCAGCACGAGGTCGCGCTCGAGCACCGCGCCGGCCGGGAATTCCGGCAGCGCGGCCAGCCGGTCGGCCAGTGCCCGGCCGTCGACGTCGGCGAGCGCGAACAGCTGCGCGAAATCGTCGATCACGAAGTAGGTCGTCTGGAACGTGTCGATCCGGTACTGCGTGCGCATCACGCGCTCCAGGTCGAAGCCGAGCCGGTTCGGCGCCGCGCTTTCAAGGCTGTAGAGGCTCTCGCCCTTGCTCGACACGATTCCGGCGCCGTAGATCGACAGCCCGTTCGTGCCGTTCGGGTCGCGGATCAGCCCGAATTCCACCGTGTACCAGTAGAGGCGCGCAAGCCGCGCGAGCGCCGCTTCGTCATCGGCGACCGCGAGCGCGGTGCGGCCGTAGGCCTGCATGTAGTCGGCGAACACCGGCTCGATCAGGAGCGGCACGTGGCCGAACAGGTCGTGGAAGCAGTCGGGTTCCTGCAGGTAGTCGAGCTGGTCCGGGCGGCGCATCCACCAGGTGACCGGAAACCGCCGGTTCGCGAGGTGTTCGAAGAACACGCGATCGGGCACGAGGCCCGGCACCGCGACGATCTCCCAGCCGGTTGCCCGCTTCAGCTGGCGGTTCACGTCGGCGAACGACGGCACGCGGTCGGCCGGCAGGTCGATCTTCCCGAGCCCGGCGACGAACGCATCGCACGCGCGTCCGCGCAGCAACGCCGACTGGCGCGCATAGAGCTGCTGCCACACCGCGTGGTCGACCTGGCCGTAGCGTTCGAGCGGCTGGTCGATGGTGAAATCGGCGCGGGTTTCGAGGCCCGCGTCGAACTGCTCCTGCAGTTTCGCGGTGACGACGGTGGACATGATCAGGCTCTGTACGCTGTGGTTGGGAACCATGCAAGTGTAGAGCGGGCGACGTGCGGAAGGGGCGCAAAGATGGCGTGAATTCGCTGGTTGATGCGATAATCACGCATCAAAACACGAATCAATGCGGAGTATGCTCATGCTGGAACTCGATCACTTCGATCTCGCGCTTCTCGACGTGCTGCAGCGCTTCGGCCGCGCGACGCACCAGCAGCTCGGCGAGGAGGTGCCGCTGTCGCCGTCGCAGATCGGCCGGCGGCTGCAGCGGCTCGAGGCGGCCGGCGTGATCGAAGGCTACCGCGTGATGTTGCGCCCCGAAAAGCTCGGGCTCGGCGTTACCGCGTTCACGAGCCTGAAGCTCAAGCACCACGGCGATTCGATCATCGAGCAGTTCCAGCAGCAGATCGACGTGCTGCCCGAGGTGCTCGAATGCCATGCGGTAGTCGGCGATGCCGACTATCTGCTGCGGATCGTCGCGCCGGATCTCAACGCGCTGTCGCAGTTCGTGATGAAGAAGCTGATGCGCGTGCCGGGCGTCGACAGCGTGCGCTCGAACATCGTGCTGACGACCTTCAAGCGCAACGGCGCGCTGCCGCTCGCGCATCTGGCGCCCGGCGCCGCGTGATGCGGCGGCCGGATCGGCGGCGGGGTGCCGGATCCCGCCGCGGATAGGGCCGGATCAGGCCGCTTCGGATTGCGCGTCGGCGTTCAGCAGGTCGACGTACGCGACCGCGACGAGATCGTCCTGGGCCACGCCGAGCTTGGCGAACACGTCATGCGCTTCGGCTTCGCCGCCGGCTTCGTCGTCGTCGGGGCCGAGCACCACTTCCAGTTCGATGAAATCGCCGAGGCCGTCGACGCGGTCGAGGTGAATCCGCGTGCGGCCGACGAGGTACACGTGCCGTTCCTTCGTCACGATCCCGCGCGTGGTCAGCGCGGTCGCGAGCAGCGAATGCATCGCGTCCGGGTTCGTCACCGGGCTGCGCGTGTAGTACGACGCCTTCGGGCCGTCGCGGTCGTCGCGCTGATAGAAGATCAGTTCGGCGGGCGTGCCGTCCTCGAAGCGGCGCAGCTTCAGCCGGCCGCGCGGCACGTCGTAGAAGAAATCCTGCTGGCGGTAGAAAAGCGGTGCTTCGGTCGCGAGCGTAGCCGCCTGTTCGCGCAGCCGGTCGAATTCACGGGCGCGGGCTTTGATCTCGATGTTGCGGGCCATGCGGGTCTCCTCCAATCAGGGATCTCGCGGTGTGCGAACGCACAATCTAGCAAAAAGCCCGCGATGCTGGCGTGACGCGCCACCGGGACGCGGCGACACGACGCGGGGCGGGCAATTCGGGCGTTACGGCGGATCAGGCGGCGGATCAGGCTCGGAAGCCCGGTACACGATCGGCCGCATAGCCATCAGCAGCCCTCATATCGCCCATTGGGACTCGATCAGCCGCAGCGCGGCCGCGATCGCCGGTTCGTCGCGCCGCTCGGCGAGCGTCACGAACGTCAGTTCGGTCGGCACCGTCACGCGTTCGACGATCGTCAGCGCATGCGCATGCGCTTCGGCCAGCGCGGTCGAGTCGCGTGCGAGCGTCAAGCCGATCCCGGATTTGACGAGATCGAGCATCGACTGCTCCTGATCGACCTCGGCAACCTTGACCGGCTGCGCGCCGGCCTCCGCGAAGCGCCGCGACAGCAGCCGGTGATGGGCGGACGCGGGCGGCGTCCAGATCCACGGCAGCGCGGCGAGCGCGCGCCAGTCGTGCGCGCGCTGGACACGCTCCTTCCAGCCGGCCGGCGCGAGCACGCGATACTGGAAACGCGTGAGCGTGACCGTGTGGAACAGCGTGTCGTCGCGCGGATCGTCCTCGCCGGGCCGGCCGATGTAGTAGCCGACGTCGAGCGCCTGCGCACGCACCTGCTCGAGTACCCAGCCCGACATCCCGTGCCGCAGCGCCGTCTCGATCTGCGGATGGGTTTCGACCAGCGCGCGCAGGAAGCCACCGAGCCGCAGGAAGCCCGATCTCGTCGTGCTCGCCGGCTTCATGCGCATCCTGACGCCCGATTTCGTCAGACGATATGAAGGCCGGCTGCTGAACATCCACCCGTCGCTGCTGCCGAGCTTCAAGGGCATCCACACGCAC
>NZ_VWWG01000015.1:0-77807 GCF_011753085.1 Burkholderia sp. Tr-862 | reverse complement strand
GTTCGAGACCAGGACGTTGATAGGTCAGGTGTGTAAGCGCAGTAATGCGTTCAGCTAACTGATACTAATTGCCCGTAAGGCTTGATCCTATAACAAGTCTGTTTCGCGCTAACAGAGCGCGTCGGACCGGTTGGATTCTCGTGTGTGATACACACAACTCAAAATTACTGCTTCTTCCCGGATTGGTCGCGTTGCGAAGCAGCGCGACAACCCTCTTTGCCTGATGACCATAGCGAGTCGGTCCCACCCCTTCCCATCCCGAACAGGACCGTGAAACGACTCTACGCCGATGATAGTGCGGATTCCCGTGTGAAAGTAGGTAATCGTCAGGCTCCCTAAGCCAGAAACCCCCGCCCGAAAGGCGGGGGTTTTTGCATTTGCGGCGGCGGAAAGGGCGATCGCAGCGAGGGGGGGGGCGCGCTGGCGCCGGCGGGCAGGTGAGCTGGCCGGGCAGGATCCTCACGTACGCCGCATCCGTGTCGCCGCCATCTCTGCGGCCACGACAGTAAGCTTGCATCGCTCGCAGAGCGGGAATCGTGTCGACGCCGAATCGTTTGATCTGACGACGTCAGGCCGACGCATCCGGTTCTTATCACGATCGACAGCATCGAACCCGCGCAGCGAGATCTATCGCAGCCGGAGGCTCTTGTTACCGCTGGCATCGAGCTCGATGCAGGCTTATCCTTCGACGCGACGACCCTCGGGAACGCCGCCGATCGCGCCTTATGCAAGGCGAAGCGGGCGTCATTCGTCTGGCTGTCATTGACGGTCGCTTCACGCTCCGAATGATCTCGCTTCCTAGCCTTTCTCCCGTTTTTACCGCCTCGAGCGTATTGCGCGACTCACCGGGGCGCCACGCCTTGATGGTCCATCATCGCGGCCTATCGGTATGCATCTTTCGTCTATCTCCGCTCAATATCGGCAATTGTGTTCGGAGTGTCGGTGTCCGACTGATGCGGTTGCTGGCAGATCTGGGGCGCTCTCGCCGGCAGAACGAGCCCGCAAGAGCGTGCCTGTTGGCGTCTGACCGACGAGCGAAACTGTCGTCAGGCGTTCAGCCGACGCCGGGACAGCACGGAGACAAAAACTAGCCTGCCGGTCCGATTTCGTCAGAAGTCCGCGCTGTTGCTTTTGACGAGAAGGGGCTGCCGGTTTCGACGGACATGAATTTCTTCGACGAGCGAATAGGCGGTGCCGCCGAAAGAGTCGCTATCCGAGCTCAATTGAAAAGGCGTGCATCGTATCGACACATCGGTTGCGCGTGCGCAGCGCCGCTTCGCTGCGATAGGCCGACCAGGCACTCATGTTGGTCGGCTGGCACGAGGGGCGACGCAATGCGCGCTTGCACTGCTGCACGTTCGTCGCGACGCCGACGCGCAGCCGGTGTGGCAGCCAGGCACGCGTGCGCAGATTGTCGCGTACCAGCAGCTGCGAGACATCAAAGCCGGCCGAGCTGTCGGTGTTGCCCTGGGAGGCGTCATCGTCGCTGCCAGCCGCGATACGGTAGGTCGACGCGTCGTTCTGTAGCCATGCGCACGTGACCGCATCCGGAGCCATGGCGCTCGCGGGCGCCATCCCGTTCTCGGCCGTGATCGCATACCCGGCGTCGATGGCCGGGCTTAACGTGTCACCCTCCGCGAGGGCCGCCGCGTTTTCCGCGCGCCCTGAGGCGCGGCTCTCTGAAAGCGACTGCTACCCGATTGCCGCGATCCTCTCAGCGCGGCACCACGCATTTGGGGTGTCGCCCGCATGGGCCGCAGAAGCTGCGAAGATCGGCGCGAGGGCAACAAGGAAGACCAGATTTCGCATACGGCGCGAGAGGGGAGGTTGGCTTGATCGCGCGGCGCGGAATGGTGCCACGCCGGCTCTCTGTCTGCGGTGATGAGCGGGCGCCGGGCGGAGGGGCCCTATCCAGAGGTTAGATATGCCGCGGCGGCGCCGAGGAGCCTTTTACTCCGAACCGGAATCCGGCTTCAGCGTTGGTGTGCCGACAGCCACTACAGAGGCGTCGGCCGTCCCATGCCTGGCGCTACGTCGGCGTGTTCCTGATGACCAACTTCATCCGCTCCGAGCCCTCTGCGGATGCCCCCTGATCCGCCCGGCATGAAAATTGCGAATTTTTTTCATCTACCCGCTTGGCATTATGAGCGGGAGGCCGTATGATGGCGGTCTTTCGTTTTCAGCGAAGATGCAAATCGACGCTGAAGGCGGAGTCTGACGATGATGTGGGCGCCGTGTGGCGGTCCTCTCGTGCTTGCCTCAGCCAGGCGAGCGTGGATGTGGGTGAGTCGCGCAGGCGTGCTGGAAGAGAATGAAAATAATCTTCCGGATGTGCTTGACAGGAGTGCGATGCACCCCCATAATCGTCAGTTCTCTACGGAGGGGTGCCCGAGTGGCTAAAGGGGGCAGACTGTAAATCTGTTGGCTTACGCCTACGTTGGTTCGAATCCAACCTCCTCCACCAGAACATCAGCTTGAAGAGCGGCAGGGAATCGTTAGTAGCCCGTGCGGGTGTAGCTCAATGGTAGAGCAGAAGCCTTCCAAGCTTACGACGAGGGTTCGATTCCCTTCACCCGCTCCAGTTCGTGAAGTTGAAGCGTAAAAGCGCCCATGTGGCTCAGTGGTAGAGCACTCCCTTGGTAAGGGAGAGGTCGGCAGTTCGATCCTGCCCATGGGCACCAGCAGTACAAGTCGGTGTCTGTTTGCGCGCGGCGCAACCTGTGAAATTCCTTTTGGGAGTCGAAAATGGCCAAGGGTAAATTCGAGCGGACGAAGCCGCACGTGAACGTTGGTACGATTGGTCACGTTGACCACGGCAAGACGACGCTGACGGCAGCGATCACGACGGTTCTGACGAAGAAGTTTGGTGGCGAAGCGAAGGCGTACGACCAGATCGACGCGGCACCGGAAGAAAAGGCGCGCGGCATCACGATCAACACGGCACACGTCGAGTACGAAACGGCTAACCGCCACTACGCACACGTCGACTGCCCGGGCCACGCTGACTATGTGAAGAACATGATCACGGGCGCAGCGCAGATGGACGGCGCGATCCTGGTTTGCTCGGCAGCAGACGGCCCGATGCCGCAAACGCGTGAGCACATCCTGCTGGCGCGTCAGGTTGGCGTTCCGTACATCATCGTGTTCCTGAACAAGTGCGACATGGTGGACGACGCTGAACTGCTCGAGCTGGTCGAGATGGAAGTTCGCGAACTCCTGTCGAAGTACGACTTCCCGGGCGACGACACGCCGATCGTGAAGGGTTCGGCAAAGCTGGCGCTGGAAGGCGACACGGGCGAGCTGGGCGAAGTGGCGATCATGAGCCTGGCAGACGCACTGGACACGTACATCCCGACGCCGGAGCGTGCAGTTGACGGCGCGTTCCTGATGCCGGTGGAAGACGTGTTCTCGATCTCGGGCCGCGGTACGGTTGTGACGGGTCGTGTCGAGCGCGGTATCGTGAAGGTCGGCGAAGAAATCGAAATCGTCGGTATCAAGCCGACGGTGAAGACGACCTGCACGGGCGTTGAAATGTTCCGCAAGCTGCTGGACCAAGGTCAGGCAGGCGACAACGTCGGTATCCTGCTGCGCGGCACGAAGCGTGAAGACGTGGAGCGTGGCCAGGTTCTGGCGAAGCCGGGTTCGATCACGCCGCACACGCACTTCACGGCTGAAGTGTACGTGCTGAGCAAGGACGAAGGCGGCCGCCACACGCCGTTCTTCAACAACTACCGTCCGCAGTTCTACTTCCGTACGACGGACGTGACGGGCTCGATCGAGCTGCCGAAGGACAAGGAAATGGTGATGCCGGGCGACAACGTGTCGATCACGGTGAAGCTGATCGCTCCGATCGCGATGGAAGAAGGTCTGCGCTTCGCAATCCGCGAAGGTGGCCGTACCGTCGGCGCCGGCGTCGTCGCCAAGATCATCGAGTAAGCCAGTTATTCGTTGATCGACAGTTTTGGGGCTGGCAACAGCCGGCCCCAGCATGGTTTAGGGGTATAGCTCAACTGGCAGAGCGTCGGTCTCCAAAACCGAAGGTTGGGGGTTCGATTCCCTCTGCCCCTGCCAAAAATCGCCACGTGGTCCCACGTGGCATTTGTTTTAAGGTGTTATGGCGAATCCATCCGTCGAAACTGTAAATACCTCCGGCGATAAGCTGATGCTGGCCCTGGGCGTATTGTTGGTCTTGGCCGGATTCGTGGGCTTCTTCTGGCTGGCCAACCAGCAGTGGTATGTCCGCGGTGCCGCATTGGCGGTAGGTATCATCGCCGGTGTGGCCGTCGGCCTGATGTCCGCACCTGGCAAGGGCCTTATCGCGTTTGCCAAGGATTCGTACAAGGAAGTCCGCAAGGTCGTTTGGCCCACCCGCAAGGAAGCCACGCAAACCACGCTCGTCGTGTTCGGTTTCGTGCTCGTGATGGCGATTTTTCTCTGGTTGAGCGACAAATCGATCGAGTGGGTGATTTTCTCGGCGATTCTGGGATGGAAATGATATGAGCGATACTCCGGCATCCCCGAGCGGAAAGCGTTGGTACGTCGTGCACGCCTACTCCGGTATGGAGAAGAGCGTGCAACGCGCGCTTCAAGAGCGCATCGAACGTGCTGGCATGCAGGACAAATTCGGCCAGATCCTGGTTCCGACCGAAGAAGTGGTCGAAGTCAAAGGCGGCCACAAGGCTGTGACCGAGCGTCGTTTCTTCCCCGGCTACGTGCTGGTGGAAATGGAAATGACGGACGAAACGTGGCACCTCGTGAAGAATACGGCGAAGGTCACCGGTTTCGTCGGCGGTGCGCGTAACCGCCCGACCCCGATTTCCCCGAAGGAAGTCGAAAAGATCATGTCGCAGATGCAGGAAGGCGTCGAGAAGCCGCGCCCGAAGACCCTGTTCGAAGTTGGCGAGATGGTGCGTGTCAAGGAAGGCCCGTTCACGGACTTCAACGGCACGGTCGAAGAAGTCAACTACGAAAAATCGCGCGTGCGTGTGTCGGTCACCATCTTTGGTCGCTCCACCCCGGTCGAACTCGAGTTCGGTCAGGTCGAAAAAGTTTGATCCCGATTCGGTGGGCAGCCTCGGCTGCCCACCTTCGCGCTTACGGCCCGCGTTATGGCCGTTGAGGAGCGTCAGTAGCCAGCGGCGAACGCGCGTTATCACTCACCGAACGCCGCCTGGCGTTCCAACGAGGTTTACAAATGGCAAAGAAGATTGTCGGCTTTATCAAGCTGCAGATTCCTGCAGGTAAAGCCAACCCGTCGCCGCCGGTCGGTCCGGCACTGGGCCAGCGCGGCCTGAACATCATGGAGTTCTGCAAGGCGTTCAACGCGCAGACTCAAGGTATGGAGCCGGGTCTGCCGGTGCCGGTGGTCATCACGGCATTCGCTGACAAGAGCTTCACGTTCGTGATGAAGACGCCGCCGGCGACCGTCCTGATCAAGAAGGCGGCGAAGGTGGACAAGGGCTCGAGCAAGCCGCACACCGACAAGGTCGGTTCGATCACGCGCGCTCAAGCCGAAGAAATCGCGAAGACCAAGATGCCGGACCTTACGGCAGCTGATCTGGACGCAGCCGTTCGCACCATCGCTGGTAGCGCACGCTCGATGGGCATCACTGTGGAGGGCGTGTAAATGGCTAAGATCTCCAAGCGCCGTCAGGCATTTGCCGCCAAGGTCGACCGTCAGAAGCTGTACGCGATCGAAGACGCACTGGCACTCGTGAAGGAATGCGCGAGCGCGAAGTTCGACGAATCGATCGACGTCGCAGTCCAGCTCGGCATCGATGCGAAGAAGTCGGACCAGGTCGTTCGTGGTTCGGTCGTTCTGCCGGCAGGTACGGGCAAGTCGGTTCGCGTTGCCGTGTTCGCGCAAGGCGAGAAGGCCGAGCAGGCTCGTGCAGCAGGCGCGGAAATCGTCGGTATGGAAGACCTGGCTGAGCAGATCAAGGCTGGCCAGATGGACTTCGACATCGTGATCGCTTCGCCGGACACGATGCGTATCGTCGGTACGCTCGGTCAGATCCTCGGCCCGCGCGGCCTGATGCCGAACCCGAAGGTCGGCACGGTCACGCCGGACGTCGCGACGGCAGTCAAGAACGCGAAGGCTGGTCAGGTGCAATTCCGTGTCGACAAGGCCGGTATCATCCACGCGACCATCGGCCGTGCATCGTTCGAAGCAGCTGCACTGCGCTCGAACCTGTCGGCACTGATCGAAGCGCTGCAGAAGGCGAAGCCGGCAACGAGCAAGGGTGTCTACCTGCGCAAGGTCGCACTGTCGAGCACGATGGGCGTCGGCCTGCGTGTCGACCAGGCAACGCTGGCAGCACAGTAAGCAAGTATTCGGGCCGCTTCGTTCGCGAAGCGGCCTACATGGGCTTTGGGCGGTTGTTCGTGCAGTAGGGCGGGCAACCGGTTATCAAAGACCGTTGGTGGGGCGCAGCAGGCAGGCGATCCCTTAATTCAAGCCAACGCAGATGGCGAACCCGAAAAAGTTTTGCAGTGGTGAAGCCACAGGTCGTGAAGCGATTCACGGCGTGAGGTGGAAATACTCCTAACGAGGTCGGACGCCGTTGTTGAACGAGGTGCGTGAGGTTTCGGCCATGCCGGCCGCGCCGAACGTATCGTTTCTGGAGGCTAACCGTGCCGCTTAATAGAGAAGACAAGCAAGCCGTCGTCGCTGAGGTTGCCGCGCAAGTCGCGAAGGCCCAGACCGTTGTGCTGGCTGAGTATCGTGGAATTGCGGTTGGCGATCTGACCAAGCTGCGCGCGCAAGCGCGTGAGAAGCAGGTGTACCTGCGCGTGTTGAAGAACACGCTGGCGCGTCGCGCTGTTGAAGGTACGCCGTTTGCTCCGCTGGCAGAGCAGATGACTGGTCCGTTGATCTACGGCATCTCTGAAGATGCAATTGCCGCTGCTAAGGTCGTCAACGACTTCAGCAAGGGCAATGACAAGTTGGTCATCAAGGCTGGTTCGTTCGATGGCAAGGTGATGGACAAGGCTGGCGTGCAAGCGCTGGCAAGCATCCCGAGCCGTGAAGAACTGCTCTCGAAGCTGCTGTTCGTTATGCAATCGCCTGTTTCGGGCTTCGCGCGTGCTCTTGCCGCGCTGGCCGAGAAGAAGCAAGCGGAAGCTGCGTAAGCGAACATGCATCAGCGTCACTGATCGCTGGCTGTATCCGAATTCAATTTAGGAGTATTTCAAATGGCAATCGCAAAAGAAGACATCCTGGCAGCAGTCGAAGGGATGACCGTTCTGGAACTGAACGAACTGGTCAAGGCATTCGAAGAGAAGTTTGGCGTGTCGGCAGCTGCAGTGGCAGTCGCTGGCCCGGCAGGCGGCGGCGCTGCTGCTGCTGCAGAAGAGAAGACCGAATTCACGGTCGTCCTGACTGAAGCAGGCAGCAACAAGGTTGCAGTCATCAAGGCAGTTCGCGAACTGACGGGCCTGGGCCTGAAGGAAGCGAAGGACGTCGTTGACGGCGCACCGAAGGCTGTCAAGGAAGGCGTCGACAAGGCTGCTGCTGACGAAGCCAAGAAGAAGCTGGAAGACGCGGGCGCGAAGGTCGAAGTCAAGTAAGTTTCGACGCGCTGTGCGAAGGCTGGCGGTATTTTCACCGCCGGCCTTTTTGTGCTTTGTGGGGACGTTATTCTGGCACTCTTTTGGGAGCCCGAATAATCGGCCCCAGAAGCCAAAGAAAACCGCCAAATCGTTGTCAATGGTCACGATTGGCGTTTCTCTTTGTCTTCTGAAGCGACTGCAGAAGGCAAGTTTGGTCGGGTAGCGGGCAACACAGGCATCCGCTGCCGTCAGCCAGCGGTTGGTAGCGGCCAACCACCAAGCTTCTCGGCTCGTTCAAGCCATCGGGCGGCCATCGGGTCTCAGTCGGT
Organism: Burkholderia sp. Tr-862; assembly: GCF_011753085.1. Taxonomy (NCBI): domain Bacteria; kingdom Pseudomonadati; phylum Pseudomonadota; class Betaproteobacteria; order Burkholderiales; family Burkholderiaceae; genus Burkholderia; species Burkholderia sp. Tr-862. Next base: position 69,927 of record NZ_VWWG01000015.1, on the reverse strand, counting down.
GAACACTCGGGTTAGAAACGTCCAGGTATCCCGCCTCGACAGCACCCGCCGTGATTCGGAGATCGTATGCAATATTCCTTCACCGAGAAGAAGCGCATTCGCAAGAGTTTCGCGAAGCGCCCCATCGTTCACCAAGTTCCGTTCTTGCTGGCTACCCAGCTTGAATCATTCAGCACGTTTCTGCAAGCCGATGTGCCGGGCACGCAACGCAAGCCTGAAGGTTTGCAGGCCGCCTTCACATCGGTATTTCCCATTGTTTCGCACAACGGTTTCGCGCGCCTCGAGTTCGTGAGCTATGCGCTGTCCTCGCCGGCATTCAACATCAAGGAATGCCAGCAGCGGGGCCTGACGTACTGCTCCGCGCTGCGCGCGAAGGTCCGCCTCGTCATCCTCGACAAGGAATCGCCGAACAAGCCGGTCGTCAAGGAAGTGAAGGAGCAGGAAGTGTACATGGGCGAAATTCCGCTCATGACGCCGACGGGCTCGTTCGTCATCAACGGCACCGAGCGTGTCATCGTCTCGCAGCTGCACCGTTCGCCGGGCGTGTTCTTCGAACACGACAAGGGCAAGACGCACAGCTCGGGCAAGCTGCTGTTCTCGGCACGGATCATTCCGTACCGCGGCTCGTGGCTCGACTTCGAATTCGATCCGAAGGACATCCTGTACTTCCGCGTCGACCGTCGCCGCAAGATGCCGGTCACGATCCTGCTGAAGGCCATCGGCCTTACGCCGGAACAGATCCTCGCGAACTTCTTCGTGTTCGACAACTTCACGCTGATGGACGAAGGCGCGCAACTCGAGTTCGTGCCCGAGCGCCTGCGTGGTGAAGTCGCGCGCTTCGACATCACGGATCGCGACGGCAAGGTCATCGTCCAGAAGGACAAGCGGATCAACGCGAAGCACATTCGCGACCTCGAAGCCGCGAAGACCAAGTTCATCTCGGTGCCGGAAGACTATCTGCTCGGCCGCGTGCTGGCGAAGAACGTCGTCGACGGCGACACCGGCGAAGTGATCGCGAGCGCGAACGACGAAGTCACGGAAAGCGTGCTCGAGAAGCTGCGCGAAGCGGGCATCAAGGAAATCCAGACGCTCTACACGAACGATCTGGACCAGGGTCCGTACATCTCGTCGACGCTGCGTGTCGACGAAACGACCGACAAGACGGCCGCGCGCATTGCGATCTACCGCATGATGCGTCCGGGCGAGCCGCCGACCGAAGAAGCGGTCGAGGCGCTGTTCAACCGTCTGTTCTACAGCGAAGAAGCGTACGACCTGTCGAAGGTCGGCCGTATGAAGTTCAACCGCCGCGTCAGCCGTGACGAGATCACCGGCCCGATGACGCTGCAGGACGACGACATCCTCGCGACGATCAAGATCCTCGTCGAGCTGCGCAACGGCAAGGGCGAAGTGGACGACATCGACCACCTCGGCAACCGCCGCGTGCGTTGTGTCGGCGAACTGGCGGAAAACCAGTTCCGCGCGGGTCTCGTGCGTGTCGAGCGCGCGGTCAAGGAACGCCTCGGCCAGGCCGAAAGCGAAAACCTGATGCCGCACGACCTGATCAACTCGAAGCCGATTTCGTCGGCGATTCGCGAGTTCTTCGGTTCGTCGCAGCTGTCGCAGTTCATGGACCAGACCAACCCGCTGTCGGAAATCACGCACAAGCGCCGTGTTTCCGCACTGGGCCCGGGCGGTCTGACGCGCGAACGCGCAGGCTTCGAAGTTCGTGACGTGCACCCGACCCACTATGGCCGGGTGTGTCCGATCGAAACGCCGGAAGGTCCGAACATCGGCCTGATCAACTCGCTCGCACTGTACGCGCACCTGAACGAATACGGCTTCCTCGAGACGCCGTACCGCAAGGTCGTGGACAGCAAGGTGACCGACCAGATCGATTACCTGTCGGCGATCGAGGAAGGCCGCTACATGATCGCTCAGGCGAACGCCGCGATCGACGAGAACGGCCAGCTGGTCGACGAACTCGTGTCGTCGCGTGAAGCCGGCGAAACGATGATGGTCACGCCGGACCGTATCCAGTACATGGACGTCGCGCCGTCGCAGATCGTGTCGGTTGCAGCTTCGCTGATCCCGTTCCTCGAGCACGACGATGCGAACCGTGCACTGATGGGTTCGAACATGCAGCGTCAGGCCGTGCCGTGTCTGCGTCCGGAGAAACCGGTCGTCGGTACGGGCATCGAGCGCACCTGCGCGGTCGACTCGGGTACGACGGTTCAGGCGTTCCGCGGCGGCGTCGTCGACTATGTCGACGCAGGCCGTATCGTGATTCGCGTGAACGACGACGAAGCCGTCGCAGGTGAAGTCGGTGTCGACATCTACAACCTGATCAAGTACACGCGTTCGAACCAGAACACGAACATCAACCAGCGTCCGATCGTGAAGATGGGCGACAAGGTCTCGCGCGGTGACGTGCTGGCCGACGGCGCCTCGACGGACCTGGGCGAGCTCGCGCTCGGCCAGAACATGCTGATCGCGTTCATGCCGTGGAACGGCTACAACTTCGAGGATTCGATCCTGATCTCGGAGAAGGTGGTTGCCGACGATCGCTACACGTCGATCCACATCGAAGAGCTGAACGTCGTTGCACGCGACACGAAGCTCGGGCCGGAAGAAATCACGCGCGACATCTCGAACCTGGCGGAAGTCCAGCTCGGCCGTCTCGACGAATCGGGCATCGTGTACATCGGTGCGGAAGTCGAAGCGGGCGACGTGCTGGTCGGCAAGGTCACGCCGAAGGGCGAGACCCAGCTGACGCCGGAAGAGAAGCTGCTGCGCGCGATCTTCGGCGAGAAGGCATCGGACGTGAAGGACACGTCGCTGCGCGTGCCGTCGGGCATGAGCGGTACCGTGATCGACGTCCAGGTGTTCACGCGTGAAGGCATCCAGCGCGACAAGCGTGCGCAACAGATCATCGACGACGAACTGAAGCGCTACCGTCTCGACCTGAACGACCAGCTGCGCATCGTGGAAGGCGACGCGTTCCAGCGTCTCGCGCGCATGCTCGTGGGCAAGGTCGCGAACGGCGGCCCGAAGAAGCTCGCGAAGGGCACGAAGATCGACCAGGCTTACCTGGAAGACCTCGACCACTACCACTGGTTCGACATCCGCCTGGCGGACGACGAAGCAGCGGCGCAGCTCGAAGCGATCAAGAACTCGATCGAAGAAAAGCGTCACCAGTTCGACCTCGCGTTCGAAGAGAAGCGCAAGAAGCTCACGCAAGGCGACGAACTGCCGCCGGGCGTGCTGAAGATGGTCAAGGTGTACCTCGCGGTGAAGCGTCGTCTGCAGCCTGGCGACAAGATGGCAGGCCGTCACGGTAACAAGGGTGTCGTGTCGAAGATCGTCCCGATCGAAGACATGCCGTACATGGCCGATGGCCGTCCGGCTGACGTCGTGCTGAACCCGCTCGGCGTGCCGTCGCGGATGAACGTGGGTCAGGTTCTGGAAGTGCACCTCGGCTGGGCCGCGAAGGGCCTCGGCTGGCGTATCGGCGAAATGCTGCAGCGTCAGGCGAAGATCGAGGAAATGCGTTCGTTCCTCACGAAGATCTACAACGACTCGGGCCGCAAGGAAGATCTGGAAAGCTTCACCGACGACGAGATCCTCGAACTCGCGAAGAACCTGCGCGAAGGCGTGCCGTTCGCGACGCCGGTGTTCGACGGTGCGACCGAGGAAGAAATGGGCAAGATGCTCGACCTCGCGTTCCCGGACGACATCGCCGAGCAGCTCGGCATGAACCCGTCGAAGAACCAGGTCCGTCTGTACGACGGCCGCACGGGTGAAATGTTCGAACGTCGCGTGACGCTTGGCTACATGCACTACCTGAAGCTGCACCACTTGGTCGACGACAAGATGCACGCGCGTTCGACGGGCCCGTACTCGCTCGTGACGCAGCAGCCGCTGGGTGGTAAGGCGCAGTTCGGTGGCCAGCGTTTCGGTGAAATGGAAGTGTGGGCACTCGAAGCGTACGGCGCGTCCTACGTGCTGCAGGAAATGCTGACGGTGAAGTCGGACGACGTGAACGGCCGGACCAAGGTCTATGAGAACCTGGTCAAGGGTGATCACGTCATCGATGCAGGCATGCCGGAATCCTTCAACGTGCTCGTGAAGGAAATCCGCTCGCTCGGTATCGATATCGATCTCGACCGCAATTAATCGGACTACGGAGAGAAGGCAATGAAAGCTCTGCTCGATCTATTCAAGCAAGTCCAACAGGAAGAAGTTTTCGACGCGATCAAGATCGGTCTGGCCTCGCCGGACAAGATCCGTTCGTGGTCGTTCGGCGAAGTGAAGAAGCCGGAGACCATCAACTACCGTACGTTCAAGCCGGAACGCGATGGTCTGTTCTGCGCGAAGATCTTCGGGCCGATCAAGGACTACGAGTGCCTGTGCGGCAAGTACAAGCGTCTGAAGCACCGCGGCGTGATCTGCGAGAAGTGCGGCGTCGAAGTGACGCTGGCGAAGGTGCGTCGCGAACGCATGGGCCACATTGAGCTGGCCTCGCCGGTCGCGCACATCTGGTTCCTGAAGTCGCTGCCGTCGCGTCTGGGCATGGTGCTCGACATGACGCTGCGCGACATCGAACGCGTGCTGTATTTCGAAGCGTACGTGGTGATCGAACCGGGCATGACGCCGCTGAAGGCGCGGCAGATCATGACCGAAGAGGATTACTACAACAAGGTCGAGGAATACGGCGACGAATTCCGTGCCGAGATGGGCGCGGAAGGCGTGCGTGAACTGCTGCGCGCGATCAACATCGACGAGCAGGTCGAGACGCTGCGCACCGAGCTGAAGAACACCGGCTCGGAAGCGAAGATCAAGAAGTACGCGAAGCGCCTGAAGGTCCTCGAGGCATTCCAGCGCTCGGGCATCAAGCCCGAGTGGATGATCCTCGAAGTGCTGCCGGTGCTGCCGCCGGAACTGCGTCCGCTCGTGCCGCTGGACGGTGGCCGTTTCGCGACGTCGGACCTGAACGACCTGTATCGCCGCGTGATCAACCGTAACAACCGGTTGAAGCGTCTGCTCGAGCTGAAGGCGCCTGAAATCATCGTCCGCAACGAAAAGCGGATGCTGCAGGAAGCCGTCGACTCGCTGCTCGACAACGGTCGTCGCGGCAAGGCGATGACGGGCGCGAACAAGCGTCCGCTGAAGTCGCTCGCCGACATGATCAAGGGTAAGGGCGGTCGTTTCCGTCAGAACCTGCTGGGCAAGCGCGTCGACTACTCGGGCCGTTCGGTCATCGTGGTCGGCCCGACGCTGAAGCTGCACCAGTGCGGTCTGCCGAAGCTGATGGCGCTCGAACTGTTCAAGCCGTTCATCTTCAACAAGCTGGAAGTGATGGGCGTCGCGACGACCATCAAGGCTGCGAAGAAGGAAGTCGAGAACCAGACGCCGGTGGTGTGGGACATCCTCGAAGAGGTGATCCGCGAGCACCCGGTGATGCTGAACCGTGCGCCGACGCTGCACCGTCTCGGTATCCAGGCGTTCGAACCCGTGCTGATCGAAGGCAAGGCGATCCAGCTGCACCCGCTCGTCTGCGCGGCGTTCAACGCCGACTTCGACGGTGACCAGATGGCCGTTCACGTGCCGCTGTCGCTCGAAGCGCAGATGGAAGCGCGTACGCTGATGCTGGCGTCGAACAACGTGCTGTTCCCGGCCAACGGCGATCCGTCGATCGTGCCGTCGCAGGATATCGTGCTGGGTCTGTACTACGCGACCCGCGAAGCGATCAACGCCAAGGGCGAAGGCCTGTCGTTCACCGGCGTGTCGGAAGTGATCCGCGCGTACGAGAACAAGGAAGTCGAGCTGGCGTCGCGCGTCAACGTGCGGATCACCGAAATGGTTCGCAACGAGGACACGTCGGAAGGCGCGCCGCAATTCGTGCCGAAGATCTCGCTGTACGCGACGACCGTCGGTCGCGCGATCCTGTCGGAGATCCTGCCGCACGGCCTGCCGTTCTCGGTGCTGAACAAGCCGCTGAAGAAGAAGGAAATCTCGCGCCTGATCAACACCGCATTCCGCAAGTGCGGTCTGCGTGCGACGGTCGTGTTCGCCGACCAGCTGATGCAGTCGGGTTTCCGTCTCGCGACGCGTGCCGGCATTTCGATCTGCGTGGACGACATGCTCGTGCCGCCGCAGAAGGAAACGATCGTCGGCGACGCCGCGAAGAAGGTGAAGGAGTACGACCGCCAGTACATGTCGGGTCTCGTCACCGCGCAGGAACGCTACAACAACGTGGTCGACATCTGGTCGGCAACGTCGGAAGCGGTCGGCAAGGCGATGATGGAGCAGCTGTCGACGGAGCCGGTGACGGACCGCGACGGCAACGAGACGCGCCAGGAGTCGTTCAACTCGATCTACATGATGGCCGACTCGGGCGCCCGGGGTTCGGCGGTGCAGATTCGTCAGCTGGCCGGTATGCGAGGCCTGATGGCGAAGCCGGACGGCTCGATTATCGAGACGCCGATTACCGCGAACTTCCGCGAAGGCCTGAACGTGTTGCAGTACTTCATCTCGACCCACGGTGCACGTAAGGGTCTGGCTGATACGGCACTGAAGACCGCGAACTCGGGTTACCTGACGCGTCGTCTCGTCGACGTCACGCAGGATCTGGTGGTGGTCGAGGACGATTGCGGCACGTCGAACGGCGTGGCGATGAAGGCGCTGGTCGAAGGCGGTGAAGTCGTCGAAGCGCTGCGCGACCGTATCCTCGGCCGCGTCGCGGTCGCGGACGTCGTGAACCCGGAAACGCAGGAAACGCTGTACGAATCGGGCACGCTGCTCGACGAAACGGCGGTCGAGGAAATCGAACGCCTCGGCATCGACGAAGTGCGCGTGCGCACGCCGCTGACCTGCGAAACGCGTTACGGTCTGTGCGCGGCCTGCTACGGCCGTGACCTGGGCCGCGGCTCGCTCGTGAACGTCGGCGAAGCAGTCGGCGTGATCGCGGCACAGTCGATCGGTGAACCGGGCACGCAGCTGACGATGCGTACGTTCCACATCGGTGGTGCGGCATCGCGTGCGGCAGTGGCGTCGTCGGTCGAAGCGAAGAGCAACGGTATCGTGCGCTTCACGGCCACGATGCGTTACGTCACCAACGCGAAGGGCGAGCAGATCGTCATTTCGCGTTCGGGCGAGGCGCTGATCACCGACGATATCGGCCGCGAGCGCGAACGTCACAAAATCCCGTACGGCGCGACGCTGTTGCAGCTCGACGGCGCGGCGATCAAGGCCGGCACGCAGCTGGCGACGTGGGATCCGATGACGCGTCCGATCATCACCGAGTACGGTGGTACGGTGAAGTTCGAGAACGTCGAGGAAGGCGTGACCGTCGCGAAGCAGATCGACGACGTGACCGGCCTGTCGACGCTGGTCGTGATCGACGTGAAGCGTCGTGGTTCGCAAGCTTCGAAGAGCGTGCGTCCGCAGGTGAAACTGCTCGACGCGAACGGCGAGGAAGTGAAGATCCCGGGCACGGAACACGCAGTGCAGATCGGCTTCCAGGTCGGCGCACTGATCACCGTGAAGGACGGCCAGCAAGTGCAGGTGGGTGAAGTGCTTGCACGTATCCCGACCGAAGCGCAGAAGACGCGTGACATTACCGGCGGTCTGCCGCGGGTGGCGGAACTGTTCGAAGCGCGTTCGCCGAAGGATGCCGGCATTCTCGCGGAAGTCACCGGTACGACGTCGTTCGGCAAGGACACGAAGGGCAAGCAGCGTCTCGTCATCACGGACCTCGAAGGCAATCAGCACGAGTTCCTGATCGCGAAGGAAAAGCAGGTGCTGGTCCACGATGCTCAGGTCGTCAACAAGGGCGAAATGATCGTGGACGGCCCGGCCGATCCGCACGACATCCTGCGTCTGCAGGGTATCGAGGCGCTGTCGCGCTACATCGTCGACGAAGTGCAGGACGTGTACCGTCTGCAGGGCGTGAAGATCAACGACAAGCACATCGAGGTGATCGTTCGCCAGATGCTGCGTCGTGTGCAGATCACCGACAACGGTGATACGCGCTTCATCCCGGGCGAACAGGTCGAGCGTTCCGACATGCTGGACGAGAACGATCGCATGATCGCCGAGGACAAGCGCCCGGCTTCGTACGACAACGTGCTCCTCGGTATCACGAAGGCGTCGCTGTCGACCGACTCGTTCATCTCGGCGGCATCGTTCCAGGAAACGACCCGCGTGCTGACCGAAGCGGCGATCATGGGCAAGCGCGACGATCTGCGCGGTCTGAAGGAAAACGTGATCGTCGGCCGTCTGATTCCGGCCGGTACGGGTCTCGCGTTCCACAAGGCGCGCAAGGCGAAGGAGATGTCCGACCGCGAGCGTTTCGACCAGATCGCTGCGGAAGAGGCATTCGACTTCGGTACGCCGAGCGCGCCGGCGGAAGAGCCGCAACACCCGGCAGCCGAGTAAGCACGGGCGGCGCGAGCCGCCTTACGTTGCTGTATTCGCTGTCATCGAAGCCGCCCGGTCCGCCGGGCGGTTTTTTTTATCCGTCGTTCACGTGCATGACGGGCTTGCCGCACGGTTGCGCAGGCCCGTCATGCGCGCGCACGAACCCTGTCCGATGGGCCAACGTTGCACGATTCGCCGCGCGCTGCGCGGGCGGGTTGTTAAAATTGCGGTCATCGTTCCGCCGTCCTCCTTCTCATTCATGTCCCGCGCCCTCGAAATCCTCGACGAAGTCTTTGGTTATTCCGCATTTCGCGGCCAGCAGGGCGAAATCGTCGAGCACGTCGCCGGCGGCGGCGATTGCCTCGTGCTGATGCCGACCGGCGGCGGCAAGTCGCTGTGCTACCAGATTCCGGCGCTGCTGCGCCGCGAGGCGGGGCAGGGCGCGGGCATCGTCGTGTCGCCGCTGATCGCGCTGATGCAGGACCAGGTCGCCGCGCTCAGCGAAGTCGGCGTACGCGCGGCGTATCTGAATTCGACGCTGTCGGGCGCCGAAGCCGCGGCGACCGAGCGCGCGCTGCGCGAAGGCGAGATCGATCTACTGTACGTCGCACCGGAGCGGCTGATGACGGGGCGCTTCCTCGAGCTGCTCGAACGCGCGAGGATCGGCCTGTTCGCGATCGACGAGGCGCACTGCGTGTCGCAGTGGGGTCACGACTTCCGTCCCGAATACATTCAGCTGTCGGTGTTGCACGAGCGCTTCCCGTCGGTGCCGCGTATCGCGCTGACGGCCACCGCCGATGCGATCACGCGCGACGAGATCATCCATCGCCTCGCGCTCGACGATGCGCGCGTGTTCGTGTCGAGCTTCGATCGCCCGAACATCCGTTACCGGATCGTCGAGAAGGACAACGCGCGCTCGCAGCTGCTCGACTTCATCCGCGCGGAGCATACGAACGCGGACGGCACAACCGACGCGGGCGTTGTCTACTGCCTGTCGCGCCGCAAGGTCGAGGAAACGGCCGAATGGCTGAAGGCGCAGGGCGTGCGTGCGCTGCCGTACCACGCGGGGATGGAGTTCGAGGTGCGGCAGAAGCACCAGGAAATGTTCCAGCGCGAGGAAGGCGTCGTGATGTGCGCGACCATCGCGTTCGGCATGGGCATCGACAAGCCGGACGTGCGCTTCGTCGCGCACCTCGATTTGCCGAAGAGCGTCGAAGGCTACTACCAGGAAACGGGCCGTGCGGGCCGCGACGGGATGCCGGCGAACGCGTGGATGGCGTATGGCCTCGGCGACGTCGTCCAGCAGCGCAAGATGATCGACGAGTCCGATGCGGACGACGCGCACAAGCGCGTCCAGACGTCGAAGCTCGACGCGCTGCTCGGGTTGTGCGAGACGATCTCGTGCCGGCGCGTGCGATTGCTGAATTACTTCGGCGAGGCGAGCCAGCCGTGCGGCAACTGCGACACCTGCCTCGAGCCTCCCGATTCGTGGGATGCGACGCGCGAGGCGCAGATGGCGCTGTCGTGCGTGTTCCGCGCGCAGCGCGCGAGCGGCTTCAATTTCGGCTCGAGCCATCTGATCGAGATCCTGCGCGGCGGCCGCACCGAGAAGGTGCTGCAGCGCGGTCACGACCAGCTCAGTACGTTCGGGATCGGCGCGTCGCTGTCCGAGCCCGAGTGGCGCGCGATTTTCCGGCAGCTCGTCGCATACGGCTATCTGGCGGTCGACCATGGCGGATTCGGCGCGCTCATGCTGACCGAGGCCGCGAAGCCGGTGCTGAAGAACGAGGAGAAGGTCACGCTGCGCCGCTACGTGAAGCCGCAGCGCACGCGCCAGTCGTCCAGCCGCAGCGGCACGCGCGTCGACCCGACGGCCGGCATGGGCACGCGCGAGCGGGCCCGCTGGGATGCGTTGCGTGCGTGGCGCGCGGAAACCGCGAAATCCGACGGCGTGCCGGCCTACGTGATCTTCCATGACGCCACGCTCGCCGAAATCGCGCGCAATGCGCCCGAGACGATCGAGGACCTGCGCCATATCCCCGGCATGGGCGTGCGCAAGCTCGAACGCTTCGGCGACGAGATCATCGACGTCGTCGAATCGGCATGACACAGGTGATCCGACCCTTCTGGTAAACCGCCCGCGCGGCCGGCAAATCACGCAAGCCGTTGACTTAGTTGGTATTTCCGGAATATGATGCTGGGTTCCGGTATTCGGTGGGCCGAGTCGCGTTCCAAGGTTCGCGTCCGTTTCGCCGGTGTCGGAAGTCAACTGTGCGTCGATTCTCGCTTTGCCCGAAATCGATGTGCAGATTTTGTTCAATTTCAGGAATAAACAATGCCAACCATCAACCAACTGGTTCGCAAAGGCCGTCAGTCGGAAACGACGAAGAGCAAGAGCCCGGCCCTGCAGGACTGCCCCCAGCGTCGCGGCGTGTGCACCCGTGTGTACACGACGACGCCGAAGAAGCCGAACTCGGCACTCCGTAAGGTCGCCAAGGTTCGTCTGACGAACGGCTTCGAAGTGATTTCGTACATCGGCGGTGAAGGCCACAACCTGCAGGAACACTCGGTTGTGCTGATCCGCGGCGGCCGTGTGAAGGACTTGCCGGGTGTGCGTTACCACATGGTTCGCGGCTCGCTGGATACCCAGGGCGTCAAGGACCGTAAGCAAGCGCGCTCGAAGTACGGCGCGAAGCGTGCAAAGGCTGCCAAGTAAGCAGTTTTTGATCAGGGATCGCCCAAGGGCGGTCAAGGCGGGAGTGCCGGATTGCCGGTGCTGTCGAGTAAGTGGTCACCCGGCCAAGCTGGTTAGTCGTGAAGATGTGATCGGGTTTGTTGGTGGCCGCGGGGCTGGAACCAGCTCCAACTGAACAGGTAAAGGAAGAATCATGCCGCGTCGTCGCGAAGTCCCCAAGCGGGAAGTGTTGCCGGATCCGAAGTTCGGCAACGTTGATGTAGCCAAGTTCATGAACATGCTGATGCTGTCCGGCAAGAAGTCGGTCGCAGAGCGCATCGTTTATGGCGCATTCGAACAAATCCAGACCAAGGGTGGCAAGGACCCGCTGGAAGTGTTCACGGTTGCGCTCAACAACGTGAAGCCGGTGGTCGAGGTGAAGAGCCGCCGCGTTGGTGGTGCCAACTATCAGGTTCCGGTCGAAGTGCGCCCGTCGCGTCGTATGGCATTGGCGATGCGCTGGCTGCGCGAGGCTGCGAAGAAGCGCAGCGAGAAGTCGATGGCTCTGCGCCTGGCAGGTGAACTCTCCGAAGCGGCCGAAGGCCGTGGCGGCGCGATGAAGAAGCGCGACGAAGTTCACCGCATGGCAGAAGCCAACCGCGCGTTCTCGCATTTCCGTTTCTAAGCGCCTGTCAGGGCTGTTAGCGGAAATAAATTCCGGGCGGGTGCGCTTTTCAGGCGCCTCGCCCGTTTGTGTTGAAGCATGATGCAGCAGGGCTGCATCATGTCATCCCAGTAGAGGATCAAAGTGGCTCGCAAGACTCCTATCGAGCGCTACCGAAATATCGGTATTAGCGCTCACATCGACGCCGGCAAAACGACGACGACCGAGCGCATTCTGTTTTACACCGGTGTGAACCACAAGATCGGTGAAGTCCACGACGGCGCAGCCACGATGGACTGGATGGAGCAGGAACAGGAGCGTGGCATCACGATCACGTCCGCTGCTACCACGGCCTTCTGGAAGGGCATGGGCGGCAACTATCCGGAACACCGCATCAACATCATCGACACCCCGGGTCACGTCGACTTCACGATCGAAGTGGAGCGCTCGATGCGCGTGCTCGACGGCGCGTGCATGGTGTACTGCGCAGTGGGCGGCGTGCAGCCGCAGTCGGAAACGGTGTGGCGCCAGGCGAACAAGTACAAGGTGCCGCGTCTCGCGTTCGTCAACAAGATGGACCGTACCGGCGCGAACTTCTTCAAGGTCTACGACCAGCTCCGTCTGCGCCTGAAGGCGAACCCGGTTCCGGTCGTGGTGCCGATCGGTGCGGAAGAAGGTTTCAAGGGTGTCGTCGACCTGATCAAGATGAAAGCGATCATTTGGGACGAGGCATCGCAAGGTACCAAGTTCGACTACGTGGACATCCCGGCGGAACTCGTCGACACGTGCAACGAATGGCGCGAAAAGATGGTCGAAGCGGCTGCCGAGTCGAACGAAGACCTGATGAACAAGTACCTCGAAGCGGGCGAGCTGTCCGAAGCCGAGATCGTGAAGGGTCTGCGTGACCGTACGATCGCGTGCGAAATTCAGCCGATGCTGTGCGGTACCGCGTTCAAGAACAAGGGCGTGCAGCGCATGCTCGACGCCGTGATCGATTTCCTGCCGTCGCCGGTCGACATCCCGCCGGTTACGGGTGAACTCGAAAATGGCGAGAAGACGGAGCGCCGTGCGTCCGACGACGAGAAGTTCGCGGCACTCGCGTTCAAGATCATGACCGACCCGTTCGTCGGCCAGCTGATCTTCTTCCGCGTCTACTCGGGCGTCGTCAATTCGGGCGACACGCTGCTCAATGCGACCAAGGACAAGAAAGAGCGTCTCGGCCGTATTCTGCAGATGCACGCGAACCAGCGTGAAGAAATCAAGGAAGTTCGCGCAGGCGACATCGCTGCTGCGGTCGGCCTGAAGGAAGCGACCACGGGCGACACGTTGTGCGATCCGGCACATCCGATCGTGCTCGAACGCATGATTTTCCCGGAGCCGGTGATTTCGCAGGCCGTCGAGCCGAAGACGAAGGCTGACCAGGAGAAGATGGGCCTGGCGCTCAACCGTCTCGCACAGGAAGATCCGTCGTTCCGCGTGCAGACCGACGAAGAGTCGGGTCAAACCATCATTTCGGGCATGGGCGAGCTCCACCTCGAAATTCTGGTCGACCGGATGAAGCGTGAATTCGGCGTGGAAGCAACCGTCGGCAAGCCGCAGGTGGCCTACCGCGAAACCATTCGCAAGTCGGCCGCGGACGTCGAAGGCAAGTTCGTCAAGCAGTCGGGTGGTCGTGGTCAGTATGGCCATGCGGTCATTACGCTCGAGCGCAGCGAACTGGGCAAGGGCTACGAGTTCGTCGACGCGATCAAGGGCGGCGTGATTCCGCGCGAATACATCCCGTCGGTTGACAAGGGTATCCAGGAAACGCTGAAGAGCGGCGTGCTGGCAGGCTTCCCGGTTGTCGACGTGAAGGTCACGCTGACGTTCGGTTCGTACCACGACGTCGACTCGAACGAAAATGCGTTCCGCATGGCCGGTTCGATGGCGTTCAAGGAAGCGATGCGTCGTGCGGATCCGGTTCTGCTCGAGCCGATGATGGCCGTGGAAGTGGAAACGCCGGAAGACTTCATGGGTAACGTGATGGGTGACCTGTCGGGTCGTCGCGGCATCATCCAGGGCATGGATGACATGGTAGGCGGCGGCAAGATCGTGCGCGCCGAAGTGCCGCTGTCGGAAATGTTCGGCTACTCGACGTCGCTGCGTTCGCTGACGCAGGGTCGCGCAACGTACACGATGGAGTTCAAGCACTACGCTGAAGCTCCGAAGAACGTTGCAGAAGCGATCATCAGCGCGAAGACGAAGTAATTCGTTATCACAATCGATTATTTTTGAAAGAAGAGAATCATGGCAAAAGGTAAATTCGAGCGGACCAAGCCGCACGTGAACGTTGGTACGATTGGTCACGTTGACCACGGCAAGACGACGCTGACGGCAGCGATCACGACGGTGCTGACGAAGAAGTTTGGTGGCGAAGCGAAGGCGTACGACCAGATCGACGCGGCACCGGAAGAAAAGGCGCGCGGCATCACGATCAACACGGCACACGTCGAGTACGAAACGGCTAACCGCCACTACGCACACGTCGACTGCCCGGGCCACGCTGACTATGTGAAGAACATGATCACGGGCGCAGCGCAGATGGACGGCGCGATCCTGGTTTGCTCGGCAGCAGACGGCCCGATGCCGCAAACGCGTGAGCACATCCTGCTGGCGCGTCAGGTTGGCGTTCCGTACATCATCGTGTTCCTGAACAAGTGCGACATGGTGGACGACGCTGAACTGCTCGAGCTGGTCGAGATGGAAGTTCGCGAACTCCTGTCGAAGTACGACTTCCCGGGCGACGACACGCCGATCGTGAAGGGTTCGGCAAAGCTGGCGCTGGAAGGCGACACGGGCGAGCTGGGCGAAGTGGCGATCATGAGCCTGGCAGACGCACTGGACACGTACATCCCGACGCCGGAGCGTGCAGTTGACGGCGCGTTCCTGATGCCGGTGGAAGACGTGTTCTCGATCTCGGGCCGCGGTACGGTTGTGACGGGTCGTGTCGAGCGCGGTATCGTGAAGGTCGGCGAAGAAATCGAAATCGTCGGTATCAAGCCGACGGTGAAGACGACCTGCACGGGCGTTGAAATGTTCCGCAAGCTGCTGGACCAAGGTCAGGCAGGCGACAACGTCGGTATCCTGCTGCGCGGCACGAAGCGTGAAGACGTGGAGCGTGGCCAGGTTCTGGCGAAGCCGGGTTCGATCACGCCGCACACGCACTTCACGGCTGAAGTGTACGTGCTGAGCAAGGACGAAGGCGGCCGCCACACGCCGTTCTTCAACAACTACCGTCCGCAGTTCTACTTCCGTACGACGGACGTGACGGGCTCGATCGAGCTGCCGAAGGACAAGGAAATGGTGATGCCGGGCGACAACGTGTCGATCACGGTGAAGCTGATCGCTCCGATCGCGATGGAAGAAGGTCTGCGCTTCGCAATCCGCGAAGGTGGCCGTACCGTCGGCGCCGGCGTCGTCGCCAAGATCATCGAGTAATATCGACGATCCGCGGATCCCTCCGGGGTCCGCGATTCCACGGTAGGCAGTTGTACCGTCGAAACCGGGTGTCCAGTTTGATCTGGCACCCGGTTTTGTCTTTGTGGTGCGTGCGTCGCTGTATTGACAAACGCGCACCACGCTCCGAATTTTCGTGTAGAATCGCGGGCTTAGCAGTGGAAGTACCGTTCGGGACGTGTCGCCTCGCTCCCCGCAGGCAACAGGTTTCGCGTTCTTTTAGTGTCCGGCGATGCAACATCGCCTCGCTCTTTTCAAGGAATCGTCATGCAGCAACAGAAAATCCGCATTCGCCTGAAGGCTTTCGACTACCGTTTGATCGATCAATCGGCTGCCGAGATCGTCGATACCGCGAAGCGGACTGGTGCAATCGTCCGTGGCCCGGTGCCGCTGCCGACGCGCATCCAGCGTTTTGACATCCTGCGTTCGCCGCACGTCAACAAGACGTCGCGCGATCAGCTCGAAATCCGTACCCACCAGCGCCTGATGGACATCGTCGATCCGACCGACAAGACGGTTGACGCGCTGATGAAGCTCGATCTGCCGGCTGGCGTCGACGTGGAAATCAAGCTGCAGTAAGGCTTTCAGCGCCAACCGGCTTGTCGGGTGGCGCTAAGTCTTTGATTGCTTGCGGAAATCGAGAAGTCGGGCTATAATGCTTGGCTTTTCGCGTATTCGCATAAAAAAGTTGGGCCTTGCGTGCCCGGCATTTTGTAAATCAGCCCCGACCAATCGCAGTCGGGAATGGAGAAAATGATGAGCCTTGGACTCGTAGGTCGCAAGGTTGGCATGACCCGTATCTTCACGGCTGAAGGGGATTCGATTCCCGTCACCGTGCTGGACGTGTCGGACAACCGCGTGACGCAGATCAAGACTGTTGAAACCGACGGCTACACGGCCGTGCAGGTTGCATTCGGCTCCCGCCGCGCATCGCGCGTGACGAAGCCGCTGGCAGGTCATCTCGCCAAAGCCGGTGTCGAAGCCGGTGAAATCCTCAAGGAATTCCGCATTGACGCGGCCAAGGCAGCTGAGCTGTCGAATGGCGCCGTGGTCGGTGCTGATCTTTTCGAAGTAGGCCAGAAGGTCGACGTGCAAGGCGTGTCGATCGGTAAGGGCTACGCCGGTACGATCAAGCGTTACAACTTCTCCTCCGGCCGTGCCACGCACGGTAACTCGCGCTCGCACAATGTGCCGGGCTCGATCGGTATGGCGCAGGATCCGGGTCGTGTTTTCCCGGGTAAGCGCATGACGGGTCACCTCGGTGACGTTACGGTGACGGTGCAGAACCTCGAAATCGCTCGTATCGACGCAGAGCGCAAGCTGCTGCTCGTCAAGGGCGCGATTCCGGGCGCGAAGGGCGGCAAGGTTTTCGTGACGCCGGCCGTCAAGACCAAGGGGGCGAAATAATGGAACTCAAGCTCCTGAACGAAAATGGTCAGGAAGGTGCAGTGGTCAACGCGTCGGACGTCGTGTTCGGTCGTGACTACAACGAAGCGCTGATCCACCAGGTCGTCGTCGCGTACCAGGCGAATGCTCGCCAGGGTAACCGCGCACAGAAGGACCGTGAGCAAGTCAAGCACACCACCAAGAAGCCGTGGCGTCAGAAGGGTACGGGCCGCGCTCGTGCCGGTATGTCGTCGAGCCCGCTGTGGCGTGGCGGTGGTCGCATCTTCCCGAACTCGCCGGAAGAAAACTTCTCGCACAAGGTCAACAAGAAGATGCATCGCGCAGGTCTCTGCTCGATCTTCTCGCAGCTGGCCCGTGAAGGCCGTCTGTCGGTCGTCGAGGACATCATCCTCGAAGCGCCGAAGACCAAGCTGCTGGCTGACAAATTCAAGACCATGGGTCTCGACTCCGTGCTGATCATTACGGATACGGTCGACGAGAACCTGTACCTGGCTTCGCGCAACCTGCCGCACGTGGCGATTGTCGAGCCGCGCTACGCTGACCCGCTGTCGCTGATCTACTTCAAGAAAGTGCTGGTCACGAAGGCTGCGGTCGCCCAGATCGAGGAGTTGCTGTCATGAGCGAGATTCGCAAAAACGATCATCGTTTGATGCAGGTCCTGCTCGCACCGGTGATCTCGGAAAAGGCGACGCTGGTTGCCGACAAGAACGAGCAAGTCGTGTTCGAAGTCGCACCGGATGCCACGAAGCAGGAAGTGAAGGCGGCTGTCGAGCTGCTGTTCAAGGTTGAAGTTGATTCGGTCAACGTGCTGGTCCAGAAGGGCAAGCAAAAGCGTTTCGGCCGTTCGATGGGTCGCCGCAAGGACGTGAAGAAGGCGTACGTTTGCCTGAAGCCCGGCCAGGAAATCAACTTTGAAGCGGAGGCCAAGTAATCATGGCAATCGTGAAAGTTAAACCGACTTCGCCGGGTCGCCGCGCGATGGTCAAGGTGGTCAACAAGAATCTGCACCAGGGCAAGCCGTTCGCGGCACTGCTCGACTCGCAGAGCTCGACCGCCGGCCGTAACAACAACGGCCGTATCACCACGCGTCACAAGGGTGGTGGTCACAAGCAGCACTATCGTATCGTCGATTTCCGTCGCACGAAGGATGGCATCCCGGCAAAGGTCGAGCGTCTCGAGTACGACCCGAACCGTAGCGCGAACATCGCGCTGGTGCTCTACGCAGACGGCGAGCGTCGCTACATCATCGCCCCGAAGGGCCTGACCGTCGGCCAACAGCTGATGTCGGGTTCGGAAGCGCCGATCCGTGCAGGCAACACGCTGCCGATCCGCAACATTCCGGTCGGTACGACGATCCACTGCATCGAGATGCTGCCGGGCAAGGGCGCGCAAATGGCGCGTTCGGCTGGCACGTCGGCCATGCTGCTGGCACGCGAAGGCGTCTACGCGCAGGTTCGTCTGCGTTCGGGCGAAATCCGCCGCGTGCACATCGAGTGCCGTGCAACGATCGGTGAAGTCGGCAACGAAGAGCATAGCCTGCGCCAGATCGGCAAGGCTGGCGCGAACCGCTGGCGCGGTATCCGCCCGACGGTGCGTGGCGTTGCGATGAACCCGGTTGATCACCCGCACGGTGGTGGTGAGGGCAAGACGGCTGCAGGTCGCGACCCGGTGAGCCCGTGGGGTACGCCGGCTAAGGGTTATCGCACCCGCAGCAACAAGCGCACGACGACGATGATCGTTCAGCGCCGTCACAAGCGTTAAGGAGTAGGCAATGGCACGTTCTGTAAAAAAAGGTCCGTTCTGCGACGCCCATTTGCTGAAGAAAGTTGAGGCGGCTGCAGCTTCGCGCGACAAAAAGCCGATCAAGACCTGGTCGCGTCGCTCGACGATTCTGCCGGATTTCATCGGCCTGACGATCGCTGTTCACAACGGCCGTCAACACGTTCCGGTGTACATCTCGGAAAACATGGTCGGCCACAAGCTTGGCGAGTTCGCACTGACCCGTACGTTCAAGGGTCACGCGGCCGACAAGAAGGCCAAGAAATAAGGGGCAATCAAGATGGAAGTGAAAGCAATTCATCGCGGTGCCCGCATCTCGGCGCAAAAAACGCGCCTTGTGGCTGACCAGATCCGCGGTTTGCCGGTCGACAAGGCGCTGAACGTCCTGACGTTCTCGCCGAAGAAGGCGGCTGGCATCGTGAAGAAGGTTGTGCTGTCGGCAATCGCGAATGCGGAGCACAACGAAGGCGCTGATATCGACGAGCTCAAGATCAAGAGCATCTACGTCGACAAGGCTGCATCGCTCAAGCGTTTCACCGCGCGCGCCAAAGGCCGCGGTAACCGCATCGAGAAGCAATCCTGTCACATCACTGTGACGGTCGGGAATTAAGGAGCCATACGATGGGACAGAAAATTCATCCGACTGGCTTCCGCCTGGCTGTCAGCCGCAATTGGGCTTCGCGTTGGTACGCGAACAACAACAATTTCGCGGCGATGCTGCAGGAAGACATCGGTGTTCGTGAGTACCTGAAGAAGAAGCTGAAGAACGCTTCGGTCGGTCGGGTCGTCATCGAGCGTCCGGCAAAGAACGCGCGCATCACGATTTACAGCTCGCGTCCGGGCGTCGTCATCGGCAAGAAGGGCGAGGATATCGAACAGCTGAAGACGGAACTGCAACGCCGCATGGGCGTGCCGGTTCACGTCAACATCGAAGAGATCCGCAAGCCGGAAACCGATGCGCAACTGATCGCTGACTCGATCACGCAACAGCTCGAGCGCCGGATCATGTTCCGTCGCGCGATGAAGCGTGCGATGCAGAACGCGATGCGTCTGGGTGCCCAGGGCATCAAGATCATGAGCGCAGGCCGTCTGAACGGTATCGAAATCGCTCGTACGGAGTGGTATCGCGAAGGTCGCGTGCCCCTTCACACGCTGCGTGCCGATATCGACTACGCGACTTCGGAAGCGAAGACGACCTACGGCATCATCGGTGTCAAGGTGTGGGTATACAAGGGCGACACGCTCGGCCGCAACGATGCGCCGGTGGTCGAAGAAGTAGCCGAAGACAAGCGTCCGCGTCGCAATGCGCGTCCGGGCGACCGTCGTCCGCGCCGTGACGGCGAAGGCGGCGCTCCGGGTGCTCGCCGTGGCGCACCGCGCCGTGGCGCCGGCAAGCCCGAAGACGGCAAGACTGGAGAATAACGATGCTGCAACCGAAACGCAGAAAGTATCGTAAAGAGCAGAAGGGTCGTAACACCGGCAAGGCGACGCGCGGCAACGCAGTGTCGTTCGGTGATTTCGGCCTGAAGGCGATCGGTCGCGGTCGTTTGACCGCACGTCAAATTGAAGCGGCGCGTCGTGCAATGACGCGTCACATCAAGCGTGGCGGTCGTATCTGGATCCGGATCTTCCCGGACAAGCCGATTTCGCAGAAGCCGGCCGAAGTGCGTATGGGTAACGGTAAGGGTAACCCGGAGTACTACGTCGCAGAGATCCAGCCGGGCAAGATGCTCTATGAAATGGACGGCGTAACCGAAGAACTGGCACGCGAAGCGTTCCGTCTGGCTGCAGCCAAGCTGCCGCTGAAGACGGCATTCATCGTGCGCCAGCTCGGCGCCTAAGGAGAAAACATGAAGGCTTCCGAACTTCTCCAGAAAGACCAGGCCGCGCTCAACAAGGAGCTGGCGGACCTGCTGAAGGCGCAATTCGGCCTGCGCATGCAACTCGCGACCCAGCAGCTCACGAACACGAGCCAGCTGAAGAAGGTTCGTCGCGACATCGCACGTGTGCGGACCGTCATGACTCAGAAGGCGAACCAGAAATGAACGATAGCGTGAAAACCTCGCTGAAGCGGACGCTGGTCGGTCGGGTCGTCAGCAACAAGATGGACAAGACCGTCACGGTGCTGATCGAGCACCGCGTCAAGCACCCGATCTACGGCAAGTATGTCGTGCGCTCGAAGAAGTACCACGCGCATGATGAAGCGAACACCTGCAACGAAGGCGATCTCGTCGAAATCCAGGAAACCCGTCCTGTTTCGAAGACGAAGGCCTGGACGGTGTCGCGCCTCGTCGAAGCGGCTCGCGTGATCTAAGCGGGTCCGTGCAGTAGGTAGTAACAGGCACTTCTCCACGAAGTGCTTGAAATCGCAAAGTTTTTGCTTGCGTGACCAGGATTATTTGTTATAATCCTGGTCTTCCCTCTTTATGGGAGCCCCGTCGCGGGCGAAGTTGGTGGGGGAAGCGGACTGGCGCCAGCCTGTCCGAAAGATTCACCGAATTGCGATGGCGGGTTTCGTTTGCCGTCGCTGCTGTTCCAACCCAAGCAGCCGATTGGCTGACGGGACCAAGACTGACCGAATGCATCATGGTGGTGCATCCGGATTAAGTTGGGAAAGACAAACCATGATCCAGACCGAATCTCGGCTCGAAGTAGCCGACAACACGGGTGCGCGTGAAGTCATGTGCATCAAGGTGCTCGGCGGCTCGAAGCGTCGTTATGCCGGCATTGGCGACATCATCAAGGTGACCGTCAAAGAAGCAACGCCGCGCGGGCGCGTGAAGAAAGGCGAAATCTACAACGCCGTGGTGGTCCGCACCGCCAAGGGTGTTCGCCGTCAAGACGGCTCGCTGATCAAGTTCGACGGCAACGCCGCTGTGCTTTTGAATAACAAGCTTGAGCCGATCGGCACCCGTATCTTCGGGCCGGTGACGCGTGAGCTGCGTAGCGAACGATTCATGAAGATCGTTTCGCTGGCGCCGGAAGTGCTGTAAGGAGTCGCGATGAACAAGATTCGCAAAGGTGACGAAGTTATCGTCGTCACTGGTAAGGACAAGGGCAAGCGCGGCGTCGTGCTGGCTGTCGGTGCTGAACATGTGACGGTTGAGGGTATCAACCTCGTCAAGAAGCATGTGAAGCCGAACCCGATGAAGGGTACGACGGGCGGTGTGGAAGCGAAGACGATGCCCCTGCATATTTCGAACGTCGCACTGGTCGACGCGAATGGCAAGGCGTCGCGTGTTGGCATCAAGGTCGAGGAAGGCAAGAAGGTTCGCTTCCTGAAGACGACCGGTGCCGTACTGAGCGCCTGACGCAGCGGAGTAAAAAATGGCTCGTTTTCAAGAGTTTTACAAAGAAAAGGTTGTGCCCGGCCTGATCGAGAAGTTCGGTTACAAGTCGGTCATGGAAGTGCCGCGCATCACCAAGATCACGCTGAACATGGGTCTTGGCGAGGCGATCGCTGACAAGAAGATCATCGAGAACGCCGTTGGCGACCTCACGAAGATCGCCGGTCAGAAGCCGGTCGTCACGAAGGCACGCAAGGCAATCGCAGGCTTCAAGATCCGCCAGGGTTACCCGATCGGCGCGATGGTGACGCTGCGCGGCCAGGCGATGTACGAATTCCTCGACCGCTTCGTGACCGTTGCCCTGCCCCGCGTGCGTGACTTCCGCGGCGTGTCGGGTCGTGCTTTCGATGGCCGTGGCAACTACAACATCGGTGTGAAAGAGCAGATCATTTTCCCCGAAATCGACTACGACAAGATCGACGCACTGCGTGGGCTGAACATCAGCATCACGACGACTGCGAAGACCGACGACGAAGCAAAGGCTCTGCTCGCCAGCTTCAAGTTCCCGTTCAGAAACTGAGGTTACCGTGGCTAAACTGGCACTGATCGAACGTGAAAAGAAGCGCGCCCGCCTGGTCGCGAAGTTCGCAGCAAAGCGCGAAGCGCTGAAGGCGATCGTCGAAGACCAAAGCAAGTCGGAAGAAGAGCGCTACGAAGCACGCCTGGAGCTGCAGCAACTGCCCCGCAACGCAAACCCGACCCGCCAGCGTAACCGCTGCGCGATCACGGGCCGCCCGCGTGGCACGTTCCGTAAATTCGGCCTCGCGCGTAACAAGATTCGTGAAATCGCATTCCGTGGCGAGATTCCTGGCCTGACCAAGGCGAGCTGGTAATAGGAGAAACGTAAATGAGCATGAGTGATCCTATCGCCGATATGCTGACTCGCATCCGCAACGCGCAGATGGTCGAGAAGGTATCGGTCGCGATGCCCTCGTCGAAGGTCAAGGTTGCAATCGCGCAAGTCCTGAAGGACGAAGGTTATATCGACGATTTCGCCGTCAAGGCGGAAGGTGCGAAGTCCGAACTGAATATCGCGCTGAAGTACTACGCAGGTCGCCCGGTCATCGAACGCCTCGAGCGCGTGTCGAAGCCTGGTCTGCGCGTGTACCGCGGCCGCAACGACATTCCCCAGGTCATGAACGGCCTGGGCGTGGCAATCGTGTCGACGCCGAAGGGCGTGATGACTGATCGCAAGGCGCGCGCTACTGGCGTCGGCGGCGAAGTCATCTGCTACGTCGCTTAAAGCCGAGGAGAGAGAAACATGTCTCGAGTAGGTAAAAGCCCGATCGCGCTGCAAGGCGCGGAAGTCAAGCTGGCCGACGGTGCAATCACCGTCAAGGGCCCGCTGGGCACCATCACGCAAGCGATCAATCCGCTCGTGAACGTGGCGAACAACGACGGCACGCTGAATCTGTCGCCGGTCGACGAAAGCCGCGAAGCAAATGCACTGTCGGGCACGATGCGCGCGATTATCGCGAATGCCGTGCAAGGCGTGACCAAGGGTTTCGAGCGCAAGCTGACGCTGGTTGGCGTCGGTTATCGTGCGCAGGCGCAAGGCGACAAGCTGAACCTGTCGCTGGGTTTCTCGCACCCGGTGGTGCACCAGATGCCGGAAGGCGTCAAGGCTGAAACCCCGACGCAAACCGAAATCGTGATCAAGGGGATCAACAAGCAACAAGTCGGTCAAGTAGCTGCGGAAGTTCGCGGTTACCGTCCGCCGGAGCCCTACAAGGGCAAGGGCGTGCGCTATTCCGACGAGGTTGTGATCCTCAAAGAAACGAAGAAGAAGTAAGGGTGCGCAATCATGGATAAGACTCAATCTCGCCTGCGCCGCGCTCGCCAGACGCGTATCAAGATCGCTGAGCTGCAGGTCGCGCGTCTCGCCGTGCATCGCACGAACACGCACATCTACGCTCAAGTGTTCTCGCCCTGCGGCACCAAGGTGCTCGCCAGCGCGTCGACGCTCGAAGCAGAAGTGCGCGCCGAACTGGCCGACAAGTCGGGCAAGGGTGGCAACGTTAATGCTGCGACGCTGATCGGCAAGCGTATTGCCGAGAAGGCAAAGGCCGCCGGCATCGAATCCGTCGCCTTCGACCGCTCGGGCTTCCGCTACCATGGCCGCGTCAAGGCGCTGGCTGAGGCAGCTCGCGAAGCTGGGCTCAAGTTCTAAGGAAGGAATTCGTCATGGCAAAGATGCAAGCGAAAGTTCAGGCTGACGAGCGCGACGACGGCCTTCGCGAAAAGATGATTTCGGTCAACCGCGTGACCAAGGTCGTGAAGGGTGGCCGTATTCTCGGCTTCGCCGCACTGACCGTGGTTGGCGACGGCGATGGCCGCATCGGTATGGGCAAGGGCAAGGCGAAGGAAGTGCCGGTCGCTGTCCAGAAGGCAATGGAACAAGCTCGCCGCAACATGTTCAAGGTGCCGCTCAAGAACGGCACGCTGCAGCACGAAGTGCACGGCAAGCATGGCGCATCCGCTGTCCTCCTCGCTCCGGCGAAGGCAGGTACGGGTGTGATCGCCGGCGGCCCGATGCGCGCAGTGTTCGACGTGATGGGCGTTCAGAACGTCGTGGCGAAGAGCCACGGTTCGACGAACCCGTACAACCTCGTTCGCGCCACGCTGGACGGTCTGCGCAAGCAGTCGACCCCGGCAGACATCGCGGCGAAGCGCGGCAAGTCCGTCGAAGATATTTTGGGCTAAGCCCGGGTGGTCACCATGTCTGAAAAAACTGTCAAGGTTCAGCTCGTTAAGAGCCTGATCGGGACCCGCGAATCGCACCGCGCGACCGTGCGTGGCCTGGGCCTGCGCCGACTCAACTCGGTTAGCGAGCTGCAGGACACGCCGGCGGTCCGCGGCATGATCAACAAGGTCTCGTACCTCGTTAAGGTCATCGCGTAAGCGGCCCTACGGATCAAGGAGTTGATATGGAATTGAATAACCTGAAGCCGGCCGCTGGCGCCAAGCACGCCAAGCGTCGCGTCGGTCGTGGCATCGGTTCGGGCCTCGGCAAGACGGCTGGCCGTGGTCACAAGGGTCAGAAATCGCGTTCGGGCGGCTTCCACAAAGTCGGTTTCGAAGGCGGTCAGATGCCGCTGCAACGTCGTCTGCCGAAGCGCGGTTTCACGTCGCTGACGAAGGAATTCGTCGGTGAAGTGCGCCTGGGCGACCTCGAGAAGCTGCCGGTCGATGAAATCGATCTGCTCGCACTGAAGCAAGCCGGCCTGGTCGGCGAGCTGACGAAGAGCGCAAAGATCATCGCGACGGGCGAACTGAAGCGCAAGATCGTCGTGAAGGGTCTCGGTGCCACCAAGGGTGCGCGCGCTGCGATCGAAGCGGCTGGCGGTTCGTTCGCCGAGTGACACGCGTAGCGCGTCGTTACTTGCATTCATCGGAGAAGGTACTTGGCTAACAGCCCGAGTCTTGCAAAACCCGGTCGAAGCACGGCGAAATTCGGCGATCTGCGTCGGCGAGCGATGTTCCTGCTCCTGGCGCTGATCGTCTATCGCATCGGCGCGCACATCCCCGTGCCGGGCATCGATCCGGATCAACTGGCGAAGCTGTTCCAGAGCCAGGCGGGCGGCATCCTGGGCATGTTCAACATGTTTTCGGGTGGTGCGCTTTCCCGCTTCACGATCTTTGCGCTGGGGATCATGCCGTACATCTCGGCATCGATCATCATGCAGTTGCTGGCGATCGTCTCGCCGCAACTCGAGGCGCTGAAGAAGGAAGGGCAGGCAGGGCAACGGAAGATCACGCAGTACACGCGGTATTTCACCGTGGTGCTCGCGACCTTCCAGGCGTTCGGTATCGCGGCTGCGCTGGAAAACCAGCCGGGCCTCGTGATCGACCCCGGCATGCTGTTCCGACTGACGACGGTTGTGACGTTGGTTACCGGCACGATGTTCCTGATGTGGCTGGGTGAGCAGATCACCGAGCGTGGTCTGGGCAACGGCATCTCGATCATCATCTTCGGCGGGATCGCAGCAGGGTTCCCGAATGCCGTGGGTGGGCTGTTCGAGCTGGTGCGTACGGGTTCGATGAGCATCATTTCGGCGATCATCATCGTCGTTCTGATTGCCGCGGTGACTTACCTGGTCGTGTTCATCGAACGCGGTCAGCGCAAGATCCTCGTGAACTACGCGAAGCGCCAGGTCGGCAACAAGATCTACGGTGGACAGTCGTCGCACTTGCCGCTGAAGCTGAACATGTCGGGCGTGATTCCGCCGATCTTCGCATCGTCGATCATCCTGTTTCCGGCCACGATTCTCGGCTGGTTCAGCACGGGTCAGCCGACGGGGAGCTGGATCTCCAACACGTTGCATAACGTCGCGGAGGCGCTGAAGCCGGGTCAGCCGGTCTATGTGCTGCTGTACACGCTGGCAATCGTGTTTTTCTGCTTCTTCTACACCGCACTGGTGTTCAACAGCAGGGAAACCGCGGACAACCTGAAGAAGAGCGGCGCGTTTGTTCCGGGTATTCGACCGGGCGATCAGACCGCACGATATATCGACCGCATCCTCACGCGTCTGACGCTGGCTGGTGCGATCTACATCGTCTTCGTGTGTCTGCTGCCGGAATTCCTGGTGCTGCGCTGGAACGTGCCGTTTTATTTTGGTGGAACGTCGCTGCTGATCATTGTCGTCGTCACGATGGACTTCATGGCGCAGGTGCAGTCGTACGTTATGTCGCAACAGTATGAGTCGCTGCTCAAGAAGGCAAACTTCAAGGGCGGCAACATCCCAATGCGTTAATTCAGGACTATGGCCAAAGACGATGTAATCCAGATGCAGGGTGAGGTGATCGAAAACCTTCCGAATGCTACCTTCCGCGTGAAGCTGGAAAACGGCCATGTCGTGTTGGGGCATATCTCCGGGAAGATGCGGATGCACTACATCCGCATCCTGCCGGGCGACAAGGTCACGGTTGAATTGACGCCTTACGATCTGTCTCGTGCGCGGATCGTGTTCCGGGCGAAGTGATTTGAAAAAAGGGTATTATCATGAAAGTGATGGCATCGGTTAAGCGCATTTGCCGCAATTGCAAGATCATCAAGCGCAAAGGCGTCGTTCGCGTGATCTGCAGCTCGGATCCGCGCCACAAGCAGCGCCAAGGCTGACCGCGCGTTTGTTTGCGCTTTTTGTTTGAGGAAAAACAATGGCTCGTATCGCAGGGGTTAACATCCCGAATCACCAGCATACCGAGATCGGCCTGACGGCAATCTTCGGTATCGGCCGCACGCGCTCGCGCAGCATCTGCTCGGCAGCTGGCGTGGAATTCTCGAAGAAGGTCAAGGACCTGACCGACGCAGACCTCGAAAAGCTGCGTGAGGAAGTAGGCAAGTTCATCGTCGAAGGCGATCTGCGCCGTGAAGTGACGATGAACATCAAGCGCCTGATGGACCTCGGTTGCTACCGTGGTGTTCGTCATCGCAAGGGCCTGCCGATGCGCGGTCAGCGTACGCGTACGAACGCACGTACCCGTAAGGGCCCGCGTCGTGCAGCGCAAGCGCTGAAGAAGTAAGCGGAACTGACAGTTACAGGAAAACGTAATGGCTAAGGCTTCGAATACCGCGGCGCAACGCGTTCGCAAGAAGGTTAAGAAGAACGTCGCTGAAGGCGTGGTTCACGTTCACGCGTCGTTCAACAACACGATCATCACGATCACCGATCGCCAGGGCAATGCACTGGCGTGGGCGACGTCGGGCGGCCAGGGCTTCAAGGGCTCGCGGAAGTCGACGCCGTTCGCTGCTCAGGTTGCTGCTGAGTCGGCCGGTCGCGTGGCGATGGAATACGGTGTGAAGAATCTGGAAGTGCGGATCAAGGGCCCTGGCCCGGGTCGTGAGTCGGCAGTGCGTGCACTGCATGGCCTCGGCATCAAGATCACCGCGATTTCGGACGTCACCCCGATTCCGCACAACGGCTGCCGTCCGCCGAAGCGCCGTCGTATCTAAGAATGCTGCTGGCACGTTTGTGCTGGCACATTTGCCTGTCGCCGCGTAGCGTCGACGGGCGTTGCTTTTTTGATTGACTAAGCCCACCGTTCGCCCCAAAGGGCGCGAACTAGCGCGGATTCCGATCCGCGTGACTGATTGATAAAGGAATGCAAAGTGGCACGTTATATCGGCCCCAAGGCCAAGCTGTCCCGCCGTGAAGGCACCGACCTGTTCCTGAAGAGCGCGCGCCGCTCGCTCGCCGACAAGTGCAAGCTCGACAGCAAGCCGGGTCAGCACGGCCGTACCTCGGGCGCTCGTACGTCCGACTATGGTACGCAGCTGCGCGAAAAGCAGAAGGTCAAGCGTATTTACGGCGTTCTGGAGCGTCAGTTCCGCCGCTACTTCGCTGAAGCCGACCGCCGCAAGGGCAACACGGGTGAAAACCTGCTGCAACTGCT
Organism: Burkholderia sp. Tr-862; assembly: GCF_011753085.1. Taxonomy (NCBI): domain Bacteria; kingdom Pseudomonadati; phylum Pseudomonadota; class Betaproteobacteria; order Burkholderiales; family Burkholderiaceae; genus Burkholderia; species Burkholderia sp. Tr-862. The sequence continues at coordinate 41,750 of NZ_VWWG01000015.1, read as the reverse complement.
CGAGTCGCGTCTCGACAACGTCGTGTATCGCATGGGCTTCGGCTCGACCCGCGCTGAAGCGCGTCAGCTGGTGAGCCACAAGTCGATCACCGTGAACGGCGTCGTCGCGAACGTGCCGTCGCAGCAAGTGAAGGCTGGTGACATCGTCGCGATCCGCGAAAAGGCGAAGAAGCAGGCGCGTATCGTCGAAGCGCTGTCGCTGGCCGAGCAAGGCGGCATGCCGAGCTGGGTTGCAGTCGATGCGAAGAAGTTCGAAGGCACGTTCAAGCAAATGCCGGAACGCGCTGACATCGCAGGCGACATCAACGAAAGCCTGATCGTCGAATTGTATTCGCGTTAATCCGATTGACGGCCGAGGTACCCCGATTGCGTTTCGCAAGGGGGGGCCTCGGCTGTTTATTTTCTGGTTGTTACCGGTCAGCCTTATCGGTGTAACGAGCCGAGGGTATTGAAAAGGAAAGCCCATGCAAACCAGTTTGCTGAAACCCAAGATCATCGCCGTGGAATCGCTTGGCGAGAACCACGCGAGGGTGGTCATGGAACCGTTCGAACGCGGTTACGGCCACACCTTGGGCAATGCGCTTCGCCGCGTGCTGCTGTCGTCGATGGTTGGCTACGCGCCGACCGAAGTCACGATCGCTGGCGTGGTGCACGAGTACTCGACGCTTGATGGCGTGCAAGAGGACGTCGTCAACCTGCTGCTGAACCTGAAGGGTGTGGTGTTCAAGCTGCACAACCGTGACGAAGTGACGGTTACCCTGCGCAAGGAAGGCGAAGGCGTCGTTACGGCCGGCGATATCGAGCTGGCGCACGATTGCGAAGTCATCAACCCGAATCACGTGATCGCACACCTGTCGAAGGGCGGCAAGCTCGACGTTCAGATCAAGATCGAAAAGGGTCGCGGCTACGTGCCCGGCAACGTCCGTCGCTACGGCGAAGACACGGCCAAGATCATCGGCCGCATCGTCCTCGACGCATCGTTCTCGCCGGTTCGCCGCGTGAGCTATGCCGTTGAAAGCGCACGTGTCGAGCAGCGTACCGACCTCGACAAGCTCGTGATGAACATCGAGACGAGCGGCGTGATCACCCCGGAAGAGGCGATCCGTCAATCGGCCCGCATCCTGGTCGACCAGCTGTCCGTGTTCGCGGCACTGGAAGGCACGGAAACGGCAGCCGAAGCACCGTCGCGCGCGCCGCAGATCGATCCGATCCTGCTGCGTCCGGTGGATGATCTCGAGTTGACGGTTCGTTCGGCGAACTGTCTGAAGGCCGAGAACATCTACTACATCGGCGACCTGATCCAGCGCACGGAAAACGAGCTGCTGAAGACGCCGAACCTCGGTCGCAAGTCGCTCAACGAGATCAAGGAAGTGCTCGCTTCGCGCGGTCTCACGCTGGGCATGAAGCTCGAAAACTGGCCGCCGGCTGGTCTCGACAAGTAAGCCCGGTTGTTGCTGTAGTTGGCAAAGATGCGGATTTTCCTTTAAAATCCGCATCTTGCTTTTTTCGTTACCGGCCCGTGCACCCCAGCGGTGCGATAGAAGAGCTGGATCAAAACTTTGAATCAAGGAAACTGAAATGCGCCATCGTCATGGTCTGCGGAAACTGAACCGCACGAGCAGCCACCGTCTGGCTATGCTCCGTAACATGTCCAACTCGCTGATCGAGCACGAAGTCATCAAGACGACGCTGCCGAAGGCGAAGGAACTCCGTAAAGTCGTCGAGCCGCTGATCACGCTCGGCAAGAAGCCGTCGCTGGCAAACCGTCGTCTGGCGTTCAACCGCCTGCGCGATCGTGACTCGGTGGCGAAGCTGTTCGACGTGCTCGGTCCGCGTTTCGCGAACCGTCCGGGCGGCTACCTGCGCGTGCTGAAGTTCGGCTTCCGCGTCGGCGACAACGCACCGATGGCACTGGTCGAGCTGCTCGATCGTCCGGAAGTCGACGAAACGGAAGTCGTGCAAGAAGCTGAGTAAGCTTCCGGTACGCAGCAGTATCTGAAAGGGGCCGAGCAATTGCTTGGCCCTTTTTGTTTTTGGCGGCCCACGGGCTGCGATCGATTGTCGCAGGCCGGTGCCGGCAGCGTCGCGCACGCTGCGCTACGATACGGGACTGTCGGCGCGGGTACTCGACGCGATCCGTGGCGGCGAAAGCCGGTAAACCAGTCAGGAGGGCGTATGGTGGTGGTGTTGATGCTGACGACGGTGCCGGATGCGGCAACGGCCGCGGCGCTCGCCGACGGTGCGCTCGACGCGCGGCTGGCCGCATGCGTGTCGGAGCTCGGTGCGATCAAGTCGCGCTATCACTGGCAGGGGAAGGTCGAAACGGCCGACGAGATCCAGTTGCTGTTCAAGACGAGCCCCGTGCGCTCGCTCGAACTGGAGCGATTTATTCTCGCGCATCATCCGTACGAGACGCCGGAAATCGTCTCGTGGCAGGCGACGGCCTCGGTCGAGTACGGCCAGTGGGTGACCAGCGAAACTCAACGTCTATTTCATGTTTAACGGTATGGCGCTTTCCGTGCGCATGCGCGCACCGCGGTTCTTCGCGATCCTGTTGTCGTTCATTTTCGTGCTGGGCGGCCTGTCGGTCGCGCGCGCTGCCGACGATTTTCTCGATCCGTCGGTGGCGTTCAAGTTCAGCGCGAGCGAATCGCCGGGGCAGGTGGACGTGCGCTTCAAGGTCGCCAACGGCTACTACCTGTACCGCGAGCGGTTCGCGTTCGCGGTGAAGAGCGGGCAGGCGACGCTCGGCGACCCGAAATTCCCGCCCGGACATGTGAAGTTCGACCAGACGTTCCAGAAGGAAGTCGAGACCTATCGCGACGAGGTCGTGATTCACGTGCCGGTCAAGCAGGCGGCGGGGCCGTTCGAGCTCGCGGTGACGTCGCAGGGGTGTGCCGACGAAGGGATCTGCTATCCGCCTGCCGAGCATGTCGTGAAAGTCGACGGCGCGGCGCTGGGCGCGACCGCGCCGGCCGATGGCGCGATGGCTTCGGGCAGCTGGTTCGACAAGGTCACGAGCGCGGATTTCGCCCAGTCGCTGCTCGAGGGGCACGGCTTCTTCACGATCGTCGCGCTGTATTTCGTCGCGGGCGTCGTGCTGAGTCTGCTGCCCTGCTCGTATCCGATGATTCCGATCGTGTCCGCGATCATCATCGGTCAGGGCACGCGCGCGACGCATGCGCGCGGCTTTGCGCTGTCGCTCACCTACGTGGTCGGCATGGCGCTCGTTTATACGGTGCTCGGCATCGCTGCCGCGCTGGTCGGCCAGAGCCTCGGCGCTTGGCTGCAGAACCCGTGGGTGCTCGGCGCGTTCGGCGTGCTCCTCACCGCATTCGCGGTATCGCTGATTTCGGGCAAGGACATCGCGCTGCCGGAGCGCTGGCAGAACGGCGCGGCCGAAGCATCGAGCGCGCGCCAGGGCGGCCACTTCGTCGCTGTCGCCGCGATGGGGGCGTTGTCGGCGCTGGTCGTCGGCGCATGCATGACGGCGCCGCTGTTTGCGGTGCTCGCGTTCATCGCGCATACCGGCAATGCGTTGCTCGGCGGCGCCGCGCTGTTCGCGATGGGGCTGGGGCTCGGCGTGCCGCTGCTCGTGGTCGGCATCGGTGCGGGTACGGTGCTGCCGCGCGCGGGCGCATGGATGGACAGCGTCAAGGTGTTCTTCGGCATCGTGCTGCTCGCCGCCGCGCTGTGGATCGTGTGGCCGGTGCTCGCGGGCGGTCTGAAGATGGTCCTCGCCGCGTTGTGGCTGCTGGTCGCCGCCGCGGCGCTCGGCCTGTTCACGCCGCATGCCGGCGCGGCGTCGATCTGGCGCCGTCTCGGCCGCGGTCTCGGTGCGGCGCTCGCGATCTGGGCTGCGACGCTGCTCGTCGGTCTCGCGGCTGGTTCCAACGACCCCGTGAAGCCGCTGGCCGTCCTCGCGGCGCGCACGGTTGCGTCGGGCGATGCGCCGGCGGCCGGACAGCCGGGGCCGGCGTTCGCATCGGTGCGCTCCAGTGGCGAACTCGACACGCTGCTGAAGACCTCGGGCCGGCCCGTGATGCTCGATTTCTACGCCGACTGGTGCGTGAGCTGCAAGGAGATGGAGCATCTGACGTTCACGGATTCGCGCGTGCAGGCGCGGCTCGCGCAGCTTCACCTGGTGCGAGCGGACGTTACCGCGAACAATCCGGACGACCAGGCGCTGCTCAAGCGCTTCAACCTGTTCGGGCCGCCGGGCATCATCTTCTTCGATCGCAACGGCAACGAAATCGGCCGTGTGGTCGGCTATCAGGCGGCCGAGACATTCCTGCGCAGCCTCGATCGCGCAGCGGTACCGACGGTGTAACGCGCGCTCGTCGGCGTGCGCGGGCGGCCTCTGCGCCGACCGGACTGCAAATGAAAAACGGCGGGGCACCGAAGTGTCCCGCCGTTTTTTCTTGGTGCCTGCCGGCGCGCGGCTCAGCGCTGCGCTTTCAGCAGACGCGCGGCATCGAGCGCGAAGTACGTGAGCACACCATCGGCGCCCGCACGCTTGAATGCGAGCAGCGATTCGAGCACGACCTTGTCGTGGTCGAGCCAGCCGTTCATCGCGGCGGCCTTCAGCATCGCGTATTCACCGCTCACCTGGTACACATAGGTCGGGAAGCGGAACTCGTCCTTCACGCGGCGCACGATGTCGAGATACGGCATGCCGGGCTTGATCATCACCATGTCGGCGCCTTCGTCGATGTCGAGGCGTACTTCGCGCAGCGCTTCGTCGCTGTTCGCCGGGTCCATCTGGTAGGTCATCTTGTTGCCCTTGCCCAGGTTGGACGCCGAGCCGACCGCGTCGCGGAACGGGCCGTAGAACGCCGACGCGAACTTGGCCGAGTAGGCCATGATGCGCGTATGGACGTGGCCGTCGCTTTCCAGCATTTCGCGGACCGCGCCGATGCGGCCGTCCATCATGTCCGACGGCGCGACGATGTCGACCCCGGCTTCCGCCTGCGTGCGCGCCTGGTCGACCAGGATCTCGATCGTGTCGTCGTTGATCACGTAGCCATTTTCATCGAGCACGCCGTCCTGGCCGTGGCTCGTGTACGGATCGAGCGCGACGTCGGTCAGCACGCCGAGTTCGGGGAAGCGCTTCTTCAGCTCGCGCACCGCGCGCGGGATCAGGCCTTCCGGATTGGCCGCTTCGCGGCCGTCGGGCGTTTTCAGCGACGGCTCGATGGCCGGGAACAGCGACAGCACGGGCACGCCGAGTTCGACGCACTGCTCGGCGACCTGCATCAGCAGATCGACCGACACGCGTTCGACGCCGGGCATCGACGGTACGGGCTGGCGTTCGTTGGTGCCTTCGACGACGAACACCGGATAGATCAGGTCGTCGGTGGTCAGGCGGTTTTCGCGCATCAGGCGCCGGGAGAAGTCGTCGCGGCGCATCCGGCGCGGACGATGAAGCGGATGGAAGCTCATGGCGATTTGGCAGAAATCAGGGCAAGAAGAACCTTACGGAACCCTTAGGTCATTTTCGAGATCGTTGGTATATGATAGCGATCGAGCGGCACGCGTTGCGTGCTGCTCCCCGCTTCTCCTCCCTGAGCGGGTGCCTGTCGTTTTTCGATTAGGCTGTTTGACCCGCCGTTCGACGGCGGGTTTTTTTATGAGCCGGCCGAATCCGCAGGTGCCGTCAGGTGCGCACAGCCAATCCTGGCCGCGCGTTGCCCGCTCATTGTGCTACAGGCTCGCTTTTTTCGTCGGCGACGGACGGCCGCAGCCAGCTCTCGATCAGTTCGTGCGCCTCATCGAGCCCGGTGCGCTTCAGCGCCGAGAACAGCTGCACGGTCAGCTTGCCCTGCACGCCCTGGTCGCGGTACGCGTCGAGTCCTTTTTGCGTGTTACGCAGCGCATTGATGCTTTCCTGGCGCGTCAATTTGTCGCACTTCGTCAGCAGCGTGTGGATCGGCTTGCCGGTCGGCACGAACCACTCGATCATCCGGCGGTCGAGGTCGGTCAGCGGGCGGCGCGAATCCATCATCAGGATCAGGCCGCACAACTGCGAACGGGTCGCGAGGTACGAGGACAGCAGCATTTCCCAGTGGGCCTTCGCGGCCCCCGGCACTTCCGCGTAGCCATAGCCGGGCAGGTCGACGAGGTTCGCGACGGGCTCGGCGGCCGGGCCGACGGAGAAGTAGTTGATGTGCTGCGTGCGGCCGGGCGTCTTCGACGCGAAGGCGAGCCGCTTCTGGTTGCACAGCACGTTGATCGCCGTCGATTTGCCGGCATTCGAGCGGCCCGCGAACGCGATTTCCGGCTGCACCGTCGGCGGCAGGTCGCGCAGATGATTGACGGTCGTATAGAAGCGGGCTTGATGGAGCAAAAAGGCCATGGGAAACCGGAGGGACGGGGCGGCGCGAGCCGCTGGGGTGGAGGCGGGGTAGCCCCGATAGGCGCGGGAGCTTTCAGCGCGATATTGTACAATACGCCGGTTTTGCCGAAGAGTTGCGGGCGCCTGCCTCGCGCTTTTATGCAGCTTCTGCGGTAGACTGGTCGACGTCGTTTTTTGCAGAACCTCAAATTCCCACAAGACGAAACAGGGTGTGCGAATGAATCGACTGTGCAAGTCTCTGATGGTGCTTCAGGTTGCAGCAGGGTTCGTAGGTTTCGTAGCGGAGGCAAACGCGGCGGATGCGGCAAAGCCGGATCTGGACCGCGGCAAGGCGATTGCCGGGCAGGTGTGTGCGTCGTGTCACGGCGCCGACGGCAACAGCGCGTCGGGCAGTTTCCCGAAGCTCGCCGGCCAGCATCCCGAATATCTGGTCAAGCAGTTGAACGACTTCAAGACCCAGCCGGGCGCGAAGGGGCCGGCGCGGACCAATCCGGTGATGGTCGGGTTCGCGAGTGCGTTGAGTGCGGACGACATGCGCAACGTCGCCGCGTATTACGGCTCGCAGGCAACGAAGCTCGGCACCGCACGCGATGCGGCGACCGTGCCGATCGGCCAGAAGATCTATCGTGGCGGCATCGCGGAAAAGGGTGTCCCCGCCTGCGCGAGCTGTCACGGGCCGACGGGGCAGGGGCTGCCGGTCCAGTACCCGCGTCTGTCGGGGCAGTGGGCCGATTACACGGTTGCCCAGTTGACCGCGTTCCAGCAGGGTGCCGGCGCGCGCAACAACAACGAGGCGATGCATCAGATCGCATCGCGTCTGTCGGACAACGAGATCAAGGCCGTCGCGGATTACATCGCGGGCCTGCGTTGAACGGGCCGTCGCGAATGGAATGACCGTACGCCCGAAGGGCGGCCGGAGTCAGAACAAGAAAAGGGTGGGGCGCCGCGTGATCGCGGTGGCCTCGCCCTTTTTTATCGGCACTCGCCGGGCCGCCCCAGGAGTGCTGACCGCCCCTTCCGGGGCAGCGAACAAAGTGAGTGTGGGGGCTGTTTCCCCCCAAAGTCGGAGTTTGAATGAGCGTTACCACGTCGGGGTTGCAGTCGAAGTCGGGTCAAAGTGCGTCCAGGCGCGCGGTCGAGTTAGTGAGCTCGATGCGCTTCGCGATCGCGCTGCTGGTGGTGTTGTCGATCGCGAGCATCATCGGCACGGTCCTGACCCAGGACGATCCGTATCCGAACTACGTGAACCAGTTCGGGCCTTTCTGGGCGGACATCTTCCGCTCGCTTGGCCTGTACAACGTGTACAGCGCGTGGTGGTTCATGCTGATCCTGATCTTCCTCGTCACCTCGATCTCGCTGTGCGTGATCCGCAACGCGCCGAAGATGCTCGCCGATGCGAAGAGCTGGAAGGACAAGGTCCGCGAAGGCAGCCTGCGCGCGTTCCATCACAAGGCCGAATACACGGCGTCCGGCACGCGTGCGACCGTTGCGGCCACGCTCGCCACGTTCGTCGCCAAGGCCGGCTACAAGCACGTCGTGCGCGAAACCGACGGCGCGACGCTGATCTCCGCGAAGCGCGGCGCGCTGACGAAGTGGGGCTACATCTCCGCGCACCTCGCGATCGTCGTGATCTGCATCGGCGGCCTGCTCGACAGCAACCTGCCGATCAAATTCCAGATGTGGATGTTCGGCAAGAGTCCGGTCAACACGAGCGCGACGATCAGCGAGATCTCGCCCGACCACCGGCTGTCCACGTCGAACCCGACGTTCCGCGGCTACGCGTGGGTGCCGGAAGGCCAGTTCGTGTCGACCGCGATCCTGAACCAGCCGAGCGGCTCGCTGATCCAGGACCTGCCGTTCTCGATCCAGCTCAACAAGTTCATCGTCGACTACTACACGACGGGGATGCCGAAGCTGTTCGCGAGCGACATCGTCGTGATCGATCGCGAGACGGGCCAGAAGATCCCGGCGCGCGTCGAGGTCAACAAGCCGTTCACGTACAAGGGCGTGTCGATCTACCAGTCGAGCTTCCAGGACGGCGGCTCGCAGATGCAGATGACGGCCTACCCGATGACGGGCGACAACGCGAAGTCCTTCGCGGTAAAGGGCACGATCGGCAGTACGGCGCCGCTGCAGATGCCGGGCAGCGACGGCGATACGATCGAGTTCTCCGACTTCCGTGCGATCAACGTCGAAAATATGTCTGACGCGAACGGCAAGCCTGACGTGCGCGGCGTCGCGAAGACGGAATCGCTGAAGGAGGTGTTCGACGAGCGGCTCGGCTCGGGCGCGAAGACGTCGAAGCCGGTGCAGCTCCACAACATCGGCCCGTCGGTGCAATACAAGATTCGCGGCAAGGACGGCCAGGCGCGCGAATTCAACAACTACATGCTGCCCGTCGACATGGGCGGCACGCGCGTGTTCCTCGCCGGCGTGCGCGCGAGCCCGAACGATCCGTTCCGCTACATGCGGATCCCGGCCGACAGCCAGGATTCGATCGGCGAATGGATGCGCCTGCGCGCCGCGCTCGAGGATCCGGCCGTGCGTGCCGACGCCGCCGCGCGTTTCGCGCAGCGTTCGCTGCCCACGACTGAGGCGTCGCTGCGCGGCCGCCTGCAGGACAGTGCATTCAAGGTGCTGACCCTCTTCGCGGCGAGTGACGACAGCGTGGGTCGCGGCGCTGACGGCCAGCCGATCGGCGGCTTCCAGGCGGTGGCGACGTTCATCGACCGTTCGGTGCCGAAGGCCGAGCAGGAAAAGGCGGCGAGCCTGCTGCTGCGCATGCTCGAGGGCTCGATGTGGGAGGTCTGGCAGATCGCGCGCGAGCGCGCCGGCGAGCCGGCCGCCCAGCAGGGCACCGACACGATCCGCTTCGTGCAGAACGCGATCAATGCGCTATCGGACAGCTTTTTGTATGGATCGCCGGTCTATTTGCAGCTGGATTCCTTCAAGCAGGTGCAAGCTTCGGTATTTCAGTTGACGCGCGCACCTGGCAAGAATCTGGTGTATCTTGGCAGCCTGCTGTTGGTCGCCGGCATCTTCTCGATGTTCTACGTGCGTGAGCGGCGCCTCTGGTTCTGGCTCAAGGATGCCGGTTCGGGCGTCGATGTGGTGATGGCGATGTCCACGGCCCGCAAGACCTTCGATTTCGAGAAAGAATTCGTGCAGACGCGCGACGCGGCCGGCGCCGCCTTGCGCGCCGCACCGCGCGACGCCGCACCCGCAGGCGCGGCAGCGACTGCCCGTCCGCCTGCCGGCGGCGGTTCCGATTCCGATTCCGAGAATTCCACCCGGTAACATCATGGATCTCACTCAAGTTTCCTCTTCCCGTTCGGGGCCGGTCCAGGCCTCGAATCCGGCGCCGTTGTTCGACGACCGTCCGTTCCTCGCCCGCCTGTCGGTCATCGATTGGTTGTTCGCCCTGGCACTCGTGGTCGGCGCGGGCTATGCGTTCGTGCACTACAGCGAACACATGAATTACTACGACAAGGCGGTGATGATCGGCACGGTGCCGGCGCTTGTCGTGCTCGGCTGGCGCTGGAAGCCCGCTCGGCTGATGATGGCGTCGATCGCGGTGCTGTCGCTGCTGTCGATCCAGATCTACCAGGGCGATCTCGCCCGCGCCGATTCGGCGTTCTTCCTCAAGTACTTCCTGTCGAGCCAGTCCGCGATCCTGTGGATGAGCGCGCTGTTCGTGCTCGCGACGATCTTCTACTGGATCGGCTTGCTCGCACGCTCGCAGTCGGGCTCCGCGATCGGCCAGAAGCTCACGTGGGTCGCCGTGCTGATGGGCTTCACCGGCCTGATGGTGCGCTGGTACGAGTCCTACCTGATCGGTGTCGACGTCGGGCATATCCCCGTATCGAACCTGTATGAAGTGTTCGTGCTGTTCAGCCTGATCACCGCGTTGCTTTATCTGTATTACGAAGGCCACTACGGCACGCGCGCACTCGGCGCATTTGTGCTGCTGGTCATCAGCGCAGCCGTCGGCTTCCTGATGTGGTACTCGGTCGCGCGCGATGCGCAGCAGATCCAGCCGCTCGTGCCGGCGCTGCAGAGCTGGTGGATGAAGATCCACGTGCCGGCGAACTTCATCGGCTACGGCAGCTTCGCGCTGTCGGCGATGGTGTCGGTCGCGTACCTGATGAAGGAGCGCGGCGTGCTCGCCGATCGCCTGCCGACGCTCGAGGTGCTCGACGACGTGATGTACAAGTCGATCGCGGTCGGCTTCGCGTTCTTCACGATCGCGACGATCCTCGGCGCGCTCTGGGCCGCCGAAGCATGGGGCGGCTACTGGAGCTGGGACCCGAAGGAAACCTGGGCGCTGATCGTGTGGCTCAACTACGCGGCCTGGCTGCACATGCGCCTGATGAAGGGCCTGCGCGGCGCGGTCGCCGCCTGGTGGGCGCTGACCGGCCTGCTCGTGACGACGTTCGCGTTCCTCGGCGTCAACATGTTCCTGTCCGGGCTGCACAGCTACGGCAAGCTGTAAGATTTCCGACGCTGGTCCGACAAAAGACCGCCGGCGCACTGCGTGCCCGGCGGTTTTCTTTTGTAACGGGCGGGTGGCCCGGGCGTCGAACGGCGCATGATCGGCCGGGTCGAATGCTGATGAAGCGTGCGCGCCGCGCATGCAGGAGGAGCAGCACGATGTGGATCAAAACCCCTTTGCGCACCGTACTGACCGGCGGTGATATCGCGCAGAGCCAGATTACGCCGCGCGCGGTGTTCGAGAATCGGCGGCGCATATTGCAGGCGGCCGGCCTGGCGGCGGCGGGTGGATTGCTGGGCGGCAGCGGCGCGGCGTTCGCCGCCTATGCGTCACCCGACGCGCGGGCCGCGAAGCTCGCGGCGCAAACCAACCCGAAGTTCGTCGCGGCCGACAAGGTGACGCCGTTCAAGGACATCACGTCCTACAACAACTACTACGAATTCGGCACCGACAAGGGCGACCCGGCGCAAAACGCGGGCACGTTGCGGCCGCGGCCGTGGCGCGTGAGCGTCGAGGGCGAGGTGCTGCACCCGAAAGTGTTCGAGCTCGACGAACTGCTGAAGCTCGCGCCGCTCGAGGAGCGCGTGTACCGGCTGCGCTGCGTCGAGGGCTGGTCGATGGTGATTCCCTGGGTCGGCGTGCCGCTGTCCGAGCTGATCAAGCGCGTGCAGCCGACCGGCAACGCGAAATACGTGCAGTTCATCACGCTGGCCGATCCGTCGCAGATGCCGGGGTTGTCGACGCCGGTGCTCGACTGGCCGTACTCGGAAGGGCTGCGGATGGACGAGGCGATGAATCCGCTGACGCTGCTGACGATGGGCGTCTACGGCCAGGTGCTGCCGAACCAGAACGGCGCGCCGGTGCGCATCGTCGTGCCGTGGAAGTACGGCTTCAAGAGCGCGAAGTCGCTCGTGAAGATCCGCTTCGTCGACAAGCAGCCGAAGACGAGCTGGAACACATATGCGTCGAACGAATACGGTTTCTATTCGAACGTGAACCCGAACGTGGATCACCCGCGCTGGAGCCAGGCAACCGAGCGCCGGATCGGCGAGGACGGCTTCTTCACGCCGAAGCGTAAGACGCTGATGTTCAACGGCTACGGCGATCTCGTCGCGTCGATGTATCAGGGCATGGATCTGAAAAAGAATTTCTGAGCGCGACGATGAGAAACGACATGCCTCCTTCGACACTGGAGCCCGTGCGCACGTCCGGCACGCGCACGTCCGCCGCGGGGACTTCCCGGCCCGGCGCGATGCGTACTACGTCGCCGCGCTGGCTCGTGCCCGCCAAGGTGCTGGTTTTCGCGGCCGGCCTCTATCCGCTTGCGCGACTCGTGCTGTTCGGGCTGACCGACCGGCTCGGTGCGAACCCGATCGAATTCATCACGCGTTCGACGGGCCTCTGGACGCTGGTCATGCTCTGCGTCACGCTTGCCATCACGCCGCTTCGGCACGTGACGAGCGTTCCCGCGTTGCTGCGTTTTCGCCGGATGATCGGCCTGTTCGCGTTCTTTTATGCGACGCTGCATTTCACGACGTACCTGTGGTTCGACAAGTGGTTCGACGTGCTCGCGATCCTGAAGGATGTCGGCAAGCGTCCGTTCATCACGGTCGGCTTCGCTGCGTTCGTGCTGCTGATTCCGCTGGCCGCGACATCGCCGCGTGTGATGGCGCGCCGGCTCGGCCGTCGCTGGGCCACGCTGCATCGCGCGATCTATGTGATCGCGCTGTTCGGCGTGCTGCATTTCTGGTGGATGCGGGCTGGCAAGCACGATCTCGCGCAGCCGAAGCTCTATGCGACGATCGTCGCGGTGCTGCTTGGCTGGCGGCTGCTTGCATGGGGCTGGCGGCGCGTCCGTACGTGACGTGGCGGGCCCGAAAAAAACAAAAGGCGATGACGGGAAGTCATCGCCTTGGGGCGCGAGAGAAACCGCCGCGGCGGCGGCGTGCGACTACTGCGCGGAGGCCGGGCCCGATGCCGGCGTGGCGGGCTTCGGCGCACTGCTCGACAGCTCGGGCGACAGCGTGAGCGGTGTGCCGGAAGAATCGGGAATACTGTCGGAGGACGCGTTTTCATCGGTCGGCTTGACGTCCGACGGCGGCGTGTCCTGCTGCTGGATGGGCTTCGCCGGCAACGGGGGCACGGTAGGCAGATAGAGCGGACCGCGTTGACCGCAGCCGGCAAGAATCGCCAAAGCCGCTACAATCGCGCTCATCCGGAAAACGACTCGCATGATCGTCCCTGAACAATTATTCAACCGATAGAGTTTAGCATGTCCGATACTGAATACCTGGCCCGTGCCGAGGCGGTGCTGGCGTCCGTCGAGCGTACCGTGGATGCCGCAAACGACGGCGATCACGACATCGATCTGGAGCGCAACGGCAGCGTGTTGACGCTCACGTTCGAGAACGGCTCGAAGATCATCATCAACCTCCAGCCGCCGATGAAGGAACTGTGGATCGCCGCGAAGGCGGGCGGATTCCATTACCGTTTCGTGGACGGCGAATGGCGCGATACGCGCACCGGCACCGAGTTCTTCTCGGCGCTCACCGACTACGCGACGCAGCAGGCCGGCCTGCCGATCACGTTCCACGCGTAACGACGCTCGCTCGCCCGTCGGGCGCCGATACGTCGGATCGACGCACAAAGAAAAAGCGCCCCGCGGGGCGCTTTTTTCATGTCCGGCCGTTCGTCAGTGGCCGCGGAACAGGTTCATGATGTCCTGCTTTTCCTGCTCGTCGACGTGCGGCACCGCTTCCTCGGTGTCCTGCACCGCCGGCGCCTGCGGCACGCCGACCGTCGACACGAAGCCGTGCCCCGGCGTGAACTCGCTGAAGTACAGCTCGCCGCCGAGCGACTGGACGTCGTCCGGCATCGTCGGCTTGAACTCCGGCACGCCCTTCAACGCCGCACCCATGTATTCGATCCAGACCGGCAGCGACAGGCCGCCGCCGGTTTCGCGATCGCCGAGGCTGCGCGGGTTGTCGTAGCCGATCCACGCGATCGCCGCGAGCGTGTGCTGGTAGCCGGCGAACCACGCGTCGTGCGAGTCGTTCGTCGTACCGGTCTTGCCCGCGAGGTCGGTGCGCTTCAGGACGTTGGTACGTGCGCCCGTGCCGCGCTGCGCGACGCTCTGCAGCAGGCTGTTCGTCACGTACGCGTTGCGGGCGTCGATCGCGCGCGGTGCATTCTGCTCGGCGATGAGCGGCTGTGCGCGCGCGACGATCGCGCCGTTCGGATCGGTCACTTCGGCGATCAGATACGGGTTCACGCGGAAGCCGCCGTTCGCGAACACCGAGTACGCGCCGGCCATCTGCAACGCCGTGACCTGGCCCGCACCGAGCGCCATCGGCAGGTAGGCCGGATGGCGGTCGGCGTCGAAGCCGAAGCGCGTGATGTACTGCTGCGCGTACTTCGTGCCGATCTGGTTCAGGATCCGGATCGACACGAGGTTGCGCGAGCGCTGCAGCGCAGTGCGCATCGACATCGGACCTTCGAAGCCGCCGCCGTAGTTCTTCGGTTCCCACGGCTGGCCGCCGGTTTCCGCGGCGCTGAAATACAGCGGGCCGTCGTTGATCACCGTGGCCGGCCCGAGGCCCTTGTCGAGCGACGCCGAGTAGATGAACGGCTTGAACGACGAACCGGGTTGCCGCCACGCCTGCGTGACGTGGTTGAACTTGTTCTTGTTGTAGTCGAAGCCGCCGACGAGCGAGCGGATCGCGCCGTCTTGCGGGACGATCGAGATGAACGCGCCTTCGACCTGCGGCAACTGCGTGATCGACCACTTGCCGGCGTCGTTCTTCACGACACGGACGATCGCGCCCGGGCGGATGCGGCGGTTCGGCTGCGCGTTGGCCGACAGCGCGCCCGACGCGAAGCGCAGGTTGTCGCCTTCGATCGTCGCGGTGCTGCCGTCGATGAAGGCCACCGTGATCTGGCGCGGGGTGGCCGCGGTGACGACCGCCGCGATCAGTTCGCCGTTGTCGGGATGCTCGAGCAGCGCGTCGTCAATCGCCTGTTCGCGGTCGTCGGCGCCGGCCGGCAGCTCGATGAAGCCTTCCGGCCCGCGATAGCCGTGGCGGCGCTCGTAATCCATGATGCCCTTGCGCAGCGCGGTGTACGCGACCTGCTGGTCGGCGGAATCGATCGTCGTGACGACGTTGAAGCCGCGCGTGTAGGTTTCCTCGCGGTACTGCGCATACATCATCTGCCGGACCATTTCCGCGACGTACTCGGCGTGCACGCTGAACTCGCGGCCCGCGCCCTTGACGACGAGCGGCTGCGCGGCAGCCTCGTCGTACTGCTCGCGCGTGATGAAGTTCAGCTCGAGCATCCGCTGAAGGATGTATTCCTGGCGGACCTTCGCGCGCTTCGGGTTGACGACCGGGTTATACGCGGACGGCGCCTTCGGCAGCCCCGCGAGCATCGCCGCTTCCGCGAGCGTGACGTCCTTCAGATCCTTGCCGAAATACACGCGCGCGGCGCTCGCGAAGCCGTACGCACGCTGGCCGAGATAGATCTGATTCATGTAGACCTCGAGAATCTGATCCTTCGTCAGCGCGCGCTCGATGCGGTACGCGAGCAGCATCTCGTAGATCTTGCGCGTGTAGGTCTTTTCACTCGACAGGAAGAAGTTGCGCGCGACCTGCATCGTGATCGTGCTCGCGCCCTGCGACGCATGGCCGTTCGTCAGCGCGACGAAGCCGGCGCGGGCGATGCCGGTGAGGTCGACGCCGCCGTGATCGTAGAAGCGCGCGTCCTCGATCGCGAGGATCGCCTTCTTGAGCGAGTCGGGCACGTCCTTGAAATGGACGATATCGCGGCGTTCCTCGCCGAATTCGCCGATCAGCACGTGATCGGACGTGTAGATGCGCAGCGGAACCTTCGGACGATAGTCGGTCAGCGCGTCGAGCGACGGCATGTTCGGCCACGCGACGACGAGCGCGTAGCCGAGCACGAGGCCGCCGGCCACGACGAGGGCCACGCACATCGCGGCGATGCCGATCAGGGCTTTCTGCCACCAGGGCCGTTTCTTCGGCTCGGGCGCGGGAGGCGGGGACGTAGGAGACGTGGATTGCATAGGCATACCGGAAAACAGTCCCGCGATTATAGCTGCCCGGTAAGACCGGTCCTGACGCGACGGGTGGCCGCCGGAAAGCGGCGTCTCGCGGTGCCGCCAGCATAACGTCCGCGCGGCCGCCGCGCGCCATGCCTGGCCATCCGGCCGACTGTCGGGCGCCCGCGCCGCTTTGCAGAATCAGGCATCGGAAACGCGGCGTGGGCCGCAACGATCGCGGGAGGCTGGGATGACAGCACGATGGGCGGCGCGGTTCGCGCCGGGCAGGCACCGTTCGACGGGCATCGACGTCGGGGCGGACGAGGTGAGGGTGGCCGTGCTGAGCCGGCGCGGCCGGGGCACGGATGTGCGGGTCGACGGGCTCGAGCGTGAGCCGGTGGGGCTGGCGGACGGGCCGGAGGATGCGCGCTGGGCCGCGGTCGCACGGGCGTTGGCGGCCGCCGTGGCGCGGCTGTCGGCGGCAGGCGTGCGCTGCGCCGCGCCTGGCGTGATGGCACTGCGCGACGACGGGATGCGCACGGCCACGCTCGACCGGGCCGGGCGCGAGGACGTCGCCCACGCCGCCCGGCAGGCGGCCGAACGCATCTCGGGGCTGGCGCCGGACAGTTTCGCGTTCGACTGGCGGCAGGAGGGCGGCGCGTGTTCGGGCGAGATTGCGGTCGCCGTGGCGCCGCAGGCATTGCTCGAGCGGCGGATCGACGTGGCCGCGCAGGCCGGCATCGACCTGACGGCCGTTGACGGCGAGTCGGCCGCCGCGCTGCGCGCATTGCGCCATGCCGCGCAGTTCGAGCTCGACGCGCACGGCCCATACGCCGCATTCTGGTTCAGCGACACGGGTGTGCGCGGTTGGCGGGTCGATGGCCCGGTCGCCGCACCTATGCTCGCGGTATCCGGCGACGTGCAGGCGGCGCTCCCCGACGCATTGCGCCAGTGCGTATTCGAGCCGGTGCGCTGCGTGCTCGTGGCCGGCGATGCGCGCTGCATCGCCCGCTGCGGTACGTCGGTTGCCGATATCGGCGATGCACTCGGCGTGGCGGCGGTGCCGTTCGACTGCACGGGATGGAGCGGGCTGCCGGGCGAGCCCGCCGGTGTGCCGGACGGTCCGGCATTTGCCGTCGCGGTCGGGCTGGCGCTGCGCGGGGTGTGGGAATGATGGCCGATACGGGGTTCGGGCGGACTATCGTCGGCCACGCCGCGCTCGGCGGCTTCAATCTGCTGCCGTACCGGGAGCGGCTGGCGCAGGCGTTGCGGCGTCGTCGTGTCACGCAGTGCGGGGCAGCGATCGCGCTCGGCGTATTCGGGGCCTGCGCCTGGACGGGCGCGCAGACAGTGTGGAGATGGCGCGTGGATGCCGAGCGTGCGCGTGTGGAGGCGCAACTGCGGCAATGGCAGCCACAGGTCACGGCCGTGCGGCGCGCCGCCGGCGCGGCCGCCGACCTCGCGCAACGCGATGCGCGGTCGGTCGTGCTTGCCGCGCCTTACCGGCGGGCCACCGGGCTGCTTGCGACGCTGGCGCAGGTGCGCGACGACACCGTCCGGCTCGACGCATTGCGCACGACTTCGTCCGGTGCCGTGCTCGACGCGCGCGCGACGAGTTACCGGGCGGCCGCGCGCTGGCTCGCGCGGATCGCGGCCGAGCAGCGCGATTGGCGATTCGATATCGGGATGCTGACACCGGCTTCGGCCACCCCGGTCACGGCGTCCGCCGCGCCGTTCCGGTTTTCCGTCCAGGTGCGCTGGCACGACGCGTCGCCGCACGGCGCAGCGGGAGGCGGTGCATGACGGCGATCGTGCATAGGTCCGTGCCGGGCGTTGCCGGGTCGCTCGGCCGCGTGACGCGGGTATCGCCGGCCACCGCGCACGCCGTCGGCTGCGTGGTGGCATTCGTATCCGTGCTGGTGGGCGGCATTCATCTGATGGATACCAGCGACTGGAGCGGGCTCGCGCGCAGTCGCGCGTTGCTGGCAACGGCCCAGATGCGGGCCGCCGACACCCAGCGGACGCTCGCCGCCGCGCAGCGGCGCGACCCGGACCCGGTCCCGGCTGCCGGGCGCAATGTCAGCTCGACGCGTGCGCCGGCGTGGCCCGCGCTGATGCTGGAGCTGGCCGACCTGGCCGGAGCGAGCGGACTGCGGATCGTGTCGATCGAACCGCAGCGCGCGGACGATGCGGCACCGGATGGCCGACGCACGGTGCGGATCGTTGCGGACGGCGGGTTTCCGGCGCTGCTGCGGCTGATGGGTGGGCTGGCGGGTTTGCCCGCGCTGGTGGTGCCGTCGGTCCTGCATATCGAGCGAAAACCGCCCACATCGCGGGTGGACATGACGATCGACGTGTTTCCGGCGCTGCCGGGAGCCCGTTTCCCGGGTGGCACGGTGCCCATGCTCGCCGGTGCGCCAGGTGACGATCCGTTCGGCGGCGCGGGTTCGCTCACGGTAGCCGACGATGCGGTGCCGCGTCTGGCCGGCACGATTCGCGACGCGCGCGCCGGGCTCGCGTTGTTCGACGCCGGTGACGGCGGGTTCGCGACCGTCGCGCGGGGCGAAGCGCTTGGGGCCGCGCGTGTGATGCGCGTCGATGCCGGTGCCGTGACGCTTGCGACGGCCGATGGCGCGCGCCGGTTCGTCGTGGACGACGGAGGTCGTCCATGACGAAATACGGATGGTGGGCGATCGCACTCCAGGTCGGATCATGCGTGGCCACGGCACACGCGGCGCTACCGCCTTTGCCTCCCTTGCCCCCTTTGCCGCCGGCCGGCTGGTCGATCACATCGATGCAGGCGCCCGTTGACGACACACCGCTGCCGCAGGGCGCGCTCGATGGCACGGACGGTGTGAACGGCGCCGCATCCGCACAGGGCGGCTCACGACCGTTCGATCAGGCCGCACATGCAGCGGTTCGGGCGGGCATAACCGCGCCGGTGCCGCTGCTGGAAGGGCCGCCGATCCCGTTGCCGCCGCCGACGCGCATGAGCGACGCCGCGGCGCGGCACCCCGGCGATGCGGACGACGCGCGGCGGATCTCGCTGAATCTGCAAGGCGCCGGGCTCGCGGCCGCGTTCGATGCGCTCGCGCGATTCACCGGGCTCAACATCATCGTCGGTGAACAGGTGCGCGGCACCGTGACGTTACGTCTGAACAATGTCCGCTGGCGCGATGCGTTCGATACGTTGCTCGACACGCACGGGCTGGCCATGTCGCGGCGCGGCAACGTAATCTGGGTCACGCCGGCGGCCGAAATCGCCGCGCGCGAGCGCGAGCGCTTCGAAACGCACGCCCGCGCGGCCGAGCTGGAGCCGCTCGCGAGCCGGACGTTCGCGCTGCATTACCCGCGTGCGCTGGACGTGCAGCGGCTGCTGGCCGGTGCGACCGGCCAGCGCCTGCTGTCGAAACGCGGTGCCGCGGCGGCCGATCCGCGCACGAACCTGCTGTTCGTCACCGATCTTGCGCCGCGCATCGCGCAGATCGCGGGCCTGATCGATGCGATCGACCGGCCGTCGCGACAGGTGCGGATCGAGGCGCGCATCGTCGAAGGCGAACAGGGCTTCTCGCGCAACCTCGGCGCTCGGGTCGCGTTGCGCGCGCAGGGACGGGCGCCCGCGGCCGACGGCGCGGCATCCGCGACCGACACGCGCAACGCGCTCGATCTCGCGGCGCGGCCGCTCGGCGGATTCGAGGCGGCGACGGCCGGCTTCACGTTGTTCGCCGCGCCGCTCAGCCGCGTGCTCGACGTCGAGCTGAGCGCGCTCGAGGCGCAGGGGCGGGGCCAGATCGTTTCCAGCCCGCGCGTGGTCACGGCCGACCGCGTGAAGGCGATCGTCGAGCAGGGCTCGGAGCTGCCGTACCAGGCCAAGGTCGGCAACGGCGTGAGCGGCGTGCAGTTCCGCCGCGCGACGCTGAAGCTCGAGGTCGAGCCGCAGATCACGCCCGACGGGCGCGTCGTGCTCGACCTCGACGTGACGAAGGACAGCATCGGCGAGCCGACCGCGGCCGGCCCGGCGATTCATACGAAACACGTCCAGACGCGCGTGGAGGTGGAAAACGGCGGGACGGTCGCGATCGGCGGGATTTACGAGCAGTTGAACCGGGATGATGTGACGCGGGTGCCGCTCTTGGGCAAAATACCGGTTCTGGGCGCGCTTTTCCGGCACCGCGCGCGGCGCGACCAGCGCAGCGAACTGGTCGTCTTCATCACGCCGACGGTCGTCGGCACGCATTGCGAGACGGCCGGCGCGGGCGACGCGGAGGCGGGAAAAAGGGGGCCGGAAGCCGGCGGCGCAGGCTCGACAAGGCAGCCGCTTTGCCAGTAAGCTGCGCCACACACCAGCAAGATTCAAGCAGAGGAAGCCGTTGCAAGCGCGGGACCCACACGCAAACGTATTTTTCGTCGGCCTTATGGGAGCGGGTAAGACCACCGTGGGCCGTGCGGTCGCGCGCCGGCTCGACAGGACGTTCTTCGACTCCGACCACGAAATCGAGGCCCGCACGGGTGCGCGCATTCCGGTGATCTTCGAGATGGAAGGCGAGGCCGGCTTTCGCGACCGCGAATCGCAGGTGATCGCCGATCTCACGCAGCGCGAGAACATCGTGCTCGCGACGGGCGGCGGCGCGGTGCTGCGCGCCGAAAACCGCGATTGCCTGAAAAGCAGCGGCATCGTCATCTATCTGCGCGCCAATCCGCACGATCTATGGCTGCGCACGCGCAAGGACAAGAACCGCCCGTTGTTGCAGACCGGCGACCCGAAGGCGCGTCTCGAAGCGCTCTACGAAGTGCGCGACCCGCTCTACCGCGAATGCGCGGACTTCATCATCGAGACCGGCCGTCCGTCGGTCAACGGCCTCGTCAACATGGTGCTGATGCAACTCGAACTGGCAGGCGTCATCGCCAAGCCGCTACAAGCATGATTACCGTCAACGTCGATCTGGGCGAGCGCGCCTACCCGATTCACATTGGTGCCGGCCTGATCGGCCGCACCGAACTGTTCGCCCCTCATATCACCGGTTCGTCGGTCACGATCGTCACGAACACGACGGTCGATCCGCTCTACGGCGACGCGCTGCGCGCGGCGCTCGCGCCGCTCGGCAAGCGCGTATCGACGGTCGTGCTGCCGGACGGCGAGGCCTACAAGAACTGGGAAACGCTGAACCTGATCTTCGACGGCCTGCTGACCGAGCGCGCCGACCGCAAGACGACGCTCGTCGCACTCGGCGGCGGCGTGATCGGCGACATGACCGGCTTCGCCGCCGCATGCTACATGCGCGGCGTGCCGTTCATCCAGGTACCGACGACGCTGCTGTCGCAGGTCGATTCGTCGGTCGGCGGCAAGACCGGCATCAACCATCCGCTCGGCAAGAACATGATCGGCGCGTTCTACCAGCCGCAAGCGGTGATCGCCGATATCGGCGCGCTGACCACGCTGCCCGATCGCGAGCTGGCGGCCGGCGTGGCCGAGGTCATCAAGACGGGCGCGATCGCCGATGCGGAATTCTTCGACTGGATCGAGGCGAACGTCGACGCGCTGAACCGCCGCGAGCCGGCCGCGCTCGCGCATGCCGTGAAGCGCTCGTGCGAGATCAAGGCGAGCGTGGTCGCGGCCGACGAACGCGAAGGCGGCCTGCGCGCGATCCTGAACTTCGGCCATACGTTCGGCCATGCGATCGAGGCCGGGCTCGGCTACGGCGAATGGCTGCACGGCGAAGCGGTCGGCTGCGGGATGGTGATGGCGGCCGACCTGTCAGTGCGGCTCGGCCTCTTCGACGAAGCGTCGCGGCAGCGGCTCGATGCCGTGATTGCCGCCGCGCACTTGCCGGTCCGCGGGCCGGCACTCGGCGATGCGCGCTACATGGACCTGATGCGTGTCGACAAGAAGGCCGAAGCCGGCGCGATCAAGTTCATCCTGCTGAAGCGATTCGGCGATACGCTGATCACCCAGGCGCCCGACGAAGCGGTGTTCGCTACACTGGCGCAGACGACCCGGTAACGGCGCCCCGGATGCCCCGGCGCCACTGACATGGAGGAGACGTGAGCGAGACATCCAGCAGCAAACTGCCCGAGGCCGGCCGCGCATCCGTCGCGACGCTGGTCGAGCCGCCGACGCTGGCGGCGCTGGAAGCCCATCTCGCTCCGTATGCCGCCCACGCGTCGCAGTCGCGCGGCCGCCGCCATCCGGAAAAGCCGCCGGCGGCGCGCACCGAATTCCAGCGCGACCGCGACCGCATCGTTCATTCGACTGCGTTTCGCCGGCTCGAATACAAGACGCAGGTCTTCGTCAATCACGAAGGCGACCTGTTCCGCACCCGCCTCACGCACAGCCTCGAAGTCGCGCAGATCGCGCGTTCGGTCGCGCGCAACCTGCGCCTGAACGAGGATCTCGTCGAAGCGATCTCGCTTGCGCACGATCTCGGCCATACGCCGTTCGGCCATGCCGGGCAGGACGCGCTGAATGCGTGCATGCGCGAGCACGGCGGCTTCGAGCACAACCTGCAGAGCCTGGCTGTCGTCGACGAGCTCGAGGAGCATTACGGCGCGTTCAACGGCCTGAACCTGTGCTTCGAGACGCGCGAAGGCATCCTCAAGCACTGCTCGCGCGAGAATGCGCGCAAGCTCGGCGCGCTCGGCGAACGTTTCCTGCAAGGGCGCCAGCCGTCGCTGGAGGCGCAACTCGCGAACATCGCGGACGAAATCGCATACAACAACCATGACGTCGACGACGGGCTGCGCTCAGGCCTGATCACGATCGGGCAGCTCGCCGAAGTCGAGCTCTGGCAGCGCCACTACGAGGCTGCGCTGGCGGAATTCCCGCATCTCGAAGGCCGCCGCCTCGTGCACGAGACGGTGCGCCGCATCATCAACACGCTGATCGTCGACCTGATCGACGAGACTACGCGCAATCTCATGCGCGTCGCGCCCGCGTCGCTCGACGACGTGCGCGCGGCGCCGCCGCTCGTCGCGCACAGCGAAGCGGTCGCCGCGCAGGCGGCCGCCCTCAAGCGTTTCCTGTTCAAGAACCTGTACCGCCACTACAAGGTGATGCGCATGGCCAACAAGGCGCAGCGTGTCGTCACCGGGCTGTTCGACGCGTTCATCGACGATCCGCGCCTGCTGCCGCCGCCGTACCAGTCGGACGACGAAGCGCAGCAGCCGCGCCTCGTCGCGCACTACATCGCCGGCATGACCGACCGCTTCGCGCTGAAGGAATATCAGCGCCTGTTCGTCGTCAACGACAACTGACTGTCACAAACGATCACTAGACTTCGCCGGTTCAATGGCGACGGGAATGTTGCACACGCTGTTGGTAACGTTTTCATAGGAGAGGTCGATGAAGAAGAAGCCTGCGGGGACCATGGTTCGTTCGATCGCGCTTGGCGGCGCGCTGATGTTCGGTGTGCAGCATGCGGCGTTCGCCGCGACGGAGATCCAGTTCTGGCATGCGATGGAGTCGGCGCTCGGCGAGCGCGTGAACGAGCTCGCCGCGCAGTTCAACGCATCACAAAGCGACTACAAGATCGTGCCGGTCTTCAAGGGCACCTACGACCAGGCACTCGCGGCGGGCATCGCCGCCTATCGCAGCGGCAACGCGCCCGCGATCCTCCAGGTCTATGAAGTCGGCACCGCGACGATGATGCAGGCGAAGAAGGCCGTCGTGCCAGTCTACGACGTGTTCAAGCAGGCCGGCGTGCCGCTCGACGAAAAGGCGTTCGTGCCGACCATCGCGAGCTACTACAGCGATGCGAAGACGGGCCATCTCGTGTCGATGCCGTTCAACAGCTCGACGCCGGTGCTGTACTACAACAAGGACGCGTTCAAGAAGGCCGGGCTCGATCCGAACCAGCCGCCGAAGACGTGGGCGGACGTGCAGGCCGATGCGGAGAAGCTGCGCAAGTCCGGGATGGCCTGCGGCTTCACGACCGGCTGGCAGGGCTGGATCCAGCTCGAGAACTACAGCGTGTGGCACGCGCTGCCGTTCGCGAGCCGCAACAACGGCTTCGACGGCACCGACGCGGTGCTCGAATTCAACAAGCCGCAGCAGATCGCCCACATCGCGTTCCTGCAGCAGATGCAGAAGGACGGCACGTTCACGTACGCGGGCCGCAAGGACGAAGCGTCGGCGAAGTTCTACAGCGGCGACTGCGGGATCCTGACGACGTCGTCGGGTGCGCTCGCGAACGTGCAGAAATTCGCGAAGTTCAGCTACGGCACGGGCATGATGCCGTACGACGCGAACGTGAAGGGCGCGCCGCAGAACGCGATCATCGGCGGCGCGAGCCTGTGGGTGCTGGCCGGCAAGGATCCGGCGACCTACAAGGGCGTCGCGAAATTCCTCGCGTTCCTGGCCTCGCCGCCGATCGCTGCGAAGTGGCACCAGGAAACGGGCTATCTGCCGGTCACGACGGCCGCGTACGACCTCACGCGCCAGCAGGGCTTCTATGCGAAGAACCCGAGCGCGGAAACCGCGATCAAGCAGATGATGAACAAGCCGCCGCTGCCCTACACGAAGGGGCTGCGTCTGGGCAACATGCCGCAGATCCGCACGGTCGTCGACGAAGAGCTGGAGCAGGTCTGGGGGCAGAAGAAGTCGCCGAAGGACGCGCTCGACTCGGCCGCCTCGCGCGGCGACGAGCTGCTGCGCCGCTTCGAGAAGTCGGGCGGCTGAGCCCGCATCGCGTCCGTGCCGCCGGCCGCCGCGTCGCGCACGCGCGCGGGCCGGCGGCGCGGTTCCCTTTCCGTTTCGCCTGACCGGATGCCCGCGATGCAATCCCGTTCCCGTTTCGGCGCGAGCCTGCTGCCGTACCTGCTGATCGCGCCGCAGCTCGCGATCACCGCCGTGTTCTTCCTGTGGCCGGCCGGCGTCGCGCTGTGGCAGTCGACGCAGATGCAGGATGCGTTCGGCACGTCGAGCGAATTCGTCGGCTTCGCGAACTTCACGCACCTGTTCGCCGATCCGCTGTACCGCGACTCGTTTCGCACGACACTGGTGTTCAGCTCGCTCGTCACGGTGAGCGGGCTCGTCGTGTCGCTGCTGCTCGCCGCGTGCGCCGATCGCGTGATCCGCGGCGCGCGCGTGTACCGCACGCTGCTGATCTGGCCGTACGCGGTCGCACCGACGATCGCCGCCGTACTGTGGGCGTTCCTGTTCAACCCGAGCATCGGCCTCGTCACCTATGCGCTCGCAAAGTGCGGCATTGTCTGGGATCACGCGCTGAACGGCGGCCAGGCGATGTTCCTCGTCGTGCTCGCGTCGGTGTGGAAGCAGGTGAGCTACAACTTCCTGTTCTTCTATGCGGGGCTGCAGGCGATTCCGCGCTCGCTGATCGAGGCGGCGGCGATCGACGGTGCCGGGCCGGTGCGGCGTTTCTTCAACATCGTGCTGCCGCTGCTGTCGCCGACGAGCTTCTTCCTGCTGGTCGTGAACCTCGTCTACGCGTTCTTCGACACGTTCCCGGTGATCGACGCGGCCACCGCGGGCGGCCCTGCGCAAAGCACCAAGACGCTGATCTACAAGATCTTCACGGAAGGCTTCCAGGGGCTCGACATCGGCAGTTCCGGCGCGCAGTCGGTCGTGCTGATGATCATCGTCGTCGGGCTCACGGTGATCCAGTTCCGCTTCGTCGAACGCAGGGTGCAATACGCATGATCGAAAATCGCAAGGGTTTCGACCTGTTCTGCCACGCGGTGCTGATCGCGGGCGTCGTGGCGATCGTGTTCCCCGTCTACGTCGCATTCTGCGCGGCGACGATGAACGCGCAGGAAGTGTTCACGATCCCGCTGTCGCTGGTGCCGAGCACGCACCTGCTGGAGAACATCGCGTACATCTGGGGGCACGGCAGCGGCGGCACGACCGCGCCGTTCGGCCGGTTGCTCGTCAACAGCTTCGTGATGGCGCTCGGGATCGCGGTCGGCAAGATCGCGGTGTCGATCCTGTCCGCGTACGCGATCGTCTATTTCCGCTTCCCGTTCCGCAACACGGCGTTCTGGCTGATCTTCATCACGCTGATGCTGCCGGTCGAGGTGCGGATTTTCCCGACCGTGCAGGTGGTGTCGACGCTGCACCTGACGAACGCCTACGCGGGGCTCACGCTGCCGCTGATCGCGTCGGCGACGGCGACGTTCCTGTTCCGCCAGTTCTTCATGACGCTGCCCGACGAGCTGATGGACGCCGCGCGCATCGACGGCGCGGGGCCGATGCGCTTCTTCTGGGACGTCGTGCTGCCGCTGTCGAAGACGAGCATCGCGGCGCTGTTCGTGATCACGTTCATCTACGGCTGGAACCAGTATCTGTGGCCGATCCTGATCACGACGGAGGCGTCGCTGTCGACGGCGGTGGTGGGCATCAAGACGATGATCGCGAGCGGCGACGCCGCGACCGAATGGCAATACGTGATGGCGGCGACGCTGCTGGCGATGATTCCGCCGCTCGTCGTCGTGCTGGCGATGCAGCGCTGGTTCGTGCGCGGCCTCGTCGATTCCGAGAAATGAACCACGGACGGTAACCGGGAGAAGGACCAAGTATGGCTGCGCTGAGCTTGAAGGGCGTCAGGAAATCCTACGACGGCAAGCAGCACGTGCTGCACGGCATCGACGTGGAGATCGCCGACGGCGAATTCATCGTGCTGGTCGGCCCGTCGGGCTGCGGCAAGTCGACGCTGCTGCGGATGATCGCGGGGCTCGAGACGGTGACGGACGGCGAGATCGCGATCGGCGACCGCGTGGTCAACGCGCTGGAGCCGAAGGATCGCGACATCGCGATGGTGTTCCAGAACTACGCGCTCTATCCGCACATGACGGTCGCGCAGAACATGGGCTACGGGCTGAAGATCCGCGGCATCGAGCGCGCGACGATCGACTCGCGGGTGGCCGCGGCCGCGAAGATCCTCGAACTCGAGCCGCTGCTCGCGCGGCGCCCGCGCGAACTGTCGGGCGGCCAGCGGCAGCGCGTCGCGATGGGGCGTGCGATCGTGCGCGAGCCGTCGGTGTTCCTGTTCGACGAGCCGCTGTCGAACCTCGATGCGAAGCTGCGCGTGCAGATGCGGCTCGAGATCCAGCGGCTGCATGCGCGGCTCGCGACGACGAGCGTGTACGTGACGCACGACCAGATCGAGGCGATGACGCTCGCGCAGCGCGTGATCGTGATGAACCGCGGCTATGCGGAGCAGATCGGCGCGCCGGTCGACGTGTACGAGAAGCCGGCGACGGTGTTCGTCGCGGGCTTCATCGGCTCGCCGGCGATGAACCTGATGCATGGCCGGCTGTCCGAGGATGGCGCGACGTTTGCGGTCGCGGGCGGCGGTCCGGCGCTGCCGGTCGCCGGCGCGCCCGGCATCGGCACCACGATCGCCACCGGGCGCGACTGGGTGCTCGGCGTGCGCCCGGAGCACATGACGCCGCAGCCGGGCGTCGCGCAGGCATCGCTGCCGGTCGATTCGTGCGAGTTGCTCGGCGCGGACAACCTCGCGCACGGCCGCTGGGGCAACCACGACGTCGCGGTACGCCTGCCGCACGCGGTTCGTCCCGCACGCGGCACGGCGCTGGGCGCCGCGGTGCCCGCACACCGGCTGCATTTCTTCGATCCCGAGACCGGCAAGCGTGCCGGCTGAACCTGCTGCACTTGCCGAGAGACCGACGATGACCCTTCGCACCGACTGGCCCTATCCGCGCGTCGTCGCTCATCGCGGCGGCGGCACGCTCGCACCGGAGAACACGCTTGCCGCGCTCGACGAGGGCGCGCGTCGCGGTCACCGGATGGTCGAGTTCGACGCGAAGCTGTCCGCCGACGACGTGACGTTCCTGCTGCACGACGATACCGTCGACCGCACGTCGAACGGCAGTGGGCCGGCGGCGGGCATGCATTATGCGGCGTTGGCCGCGCTCGACGCCGGCGCGTGGTTCGACGCGCGCTTCGCGGGCGAGCGGATGCCGACGCTCGAGGCGGCGGCGGCCCGCTGCATCGCGCACGGGCTGGCGGCGAATGTCGAGATCAAGCCGTGCCCGGGGCGCGAGCGCGAAACCGGGCAGCGCGTGGCGGCCGACGCGGCTGCGTACTGGCGCGATGCCGCGGTGCCGCCGCTGCTGTCGTCGTTTTCGTTCGATGCGTTGCAGCAGGCGCGCGCGACCGTGCCGGCGCTGCCGCGCGGGATGCTCTACGAAGCCGTGCCGGACGACTGGCATGCGCAGGTCGTCGGGGCGCTCGGCTGCGTTTCGTTGCATGCAGACCACAAACGGCTCGACGAACCGCTCGTGCGCGCGATCAAGGCGGCCGGACTGCGCATCCTGGTTTACACGGTGAACGACCTCGAACGGGCGCGCGAACTTGCCCGCTGGGGCGTCGACGCGGTCTGCACGGACCGGATCGACCTGATCGGCCCGACGGCACTCGACGACATCGTGTAGCGCCGCGACCCCGCGCAAAATCCTGCACGGGAACATGCCCTGACGCGAAAAAACGACGCCCCGACGGGATTCCCGCCGGGGCGTTTTGCATCGTGGAGACGTTACGTGGGGAAAAATCCGCTACAAATTGCAGCAGGATTAACCATTCCCCAAATATTCGACTACGCTTAGAAGCGGTAGCCGACGTTCAGGTACGTGACGATCGGGTTCAGCGAGATCTTTGCTTTCGATGTTTCGGTCAGGGTGCCGACCGGCGTGCGGCGGGCCGTCGTGAAGGTGGCGGTCACGCTGACCGGGATGTACGAGATCGACAGGCCCCCGAACCAGTGTTTCGTGAAGTTGTACGTGAAGCCGGCGTTGAGCACGGGCGCCCACTGGTTGCTGGTCGTGGCGCTGGTCGGGCCGCCGAGTACGCCGTTCTCGAAGCTGCTGTTCGTGATCTTTGCGCCGGTGAACCAGACATACGTCGCGCCGACGCCGAGATAGGGACGGAACTTCGCGTTGGCGTCGTTGAAGTGGTAGCGAAGCAACAGGGCGGGGCTCCACTGGTACGCACGGCCGAGTACGCCGAAGTTTTCGAACCGACCCTTGCCGGTGATGTCGAACTTCGGCGGTACCCCCATCACGAGCTCGGTGGAGATGTGGTCGGTAACGAAGTAGCCCGCGGCGAGCCCGAGTGTATCGGCGTCGTTGATGCCGGCGCCCGTGTTGGGAATCGATTGGTTGATGGGCGTCCCGCCGACGCGGTAGACGAACAGCGGGTCGCTGCTGTCCTGCGGTGAGAGGTGCAGCCAGCCGGTGCTGACGTAGAAGTCACCTGCGGATTGTGCGTGTGCCGTGCCGCCCGCAAATGCGAATGCGAGTGCTGCGGCCCCCGTAATGGCCAGTTTTCGTTTCATTGTGTCTCCTCCGATCAAAGGCGTGCTCATTATGACGACTGCGTTTAAAACCAAACAAGCTCGCAAGTTAGAGCTTTCTCCCTAGGATTCGCACGACCGTACGCTTCCGCGCCCCGTAGGGACAGGCATTCTACGCAGGTGCGCAATTTCGGACCTTCGGGTATTTCCTAACGCGTTCAAACGGACATTCAGCATGGCACGGTTAGCACGACTCTACGTTCCCGACCAGCCGCAGCACGTGATACTGCGCGGCCTGGATCAGCAACCCGCGTTCGTCGACGACCAGGACTACGAACTCTTCATCGATTGTCTGAAGGCCGCGGCACGCGATCACCATCTTTCGGTGCATGCCTATGTGCTGCTCCCACGTCAGGTGCAGCTCCTCGTGACGCCGAGCGACGAGGCGAGCCTGCCGAAGGCGATGCAGGCGGTCGGCCGCCGCTACGTCGCGCATTTCAACCGCCGCTATTCACGTCGCGGCACCCTGTGGGAAGGCCGCTATCGGGCGACCGTGATCGAAGGCGAGCGCTATTTCCTGCTCGCGAGCCGGGTGGTCGAGATGAGCCCGGTGCGTGCGCAGCTGGTCGCGACGCCCGACGCCTATCGCTGGTCGAGTTACCGGCACCACGTCGGACTGACCGTCGACAGCCTGATCACCGACCATCCGCTCTACTGGGCGCTCGGCAACACGCCGTTCGACCGGCAGCGTGCGTACAAGGAGTTGTGCGAACAGCCGCTCGACGAGCGGCAGGCCGATCAGCTCCAGCAAGCGACGCTGAAGGGTTGGGTGCTCGGCGGCGAGAATTACCGCGAGTGGGCGGCCCGCACCGCGAATCGTCGCGTGTCGCCGCTGCCGCGCGGACGCCCCAGAAAGGTGCGTGAAAACACGCCGCCCATCCAGCAGTAAGGCGGGAGAGGCGGATCACGAGGCGGCGCTGCGGGCGCCGCTTCTTTTTGCACCAAAACGATACGACCCCAATAAATTGGCACCAGATCAGCGCACCTCTTTAATTAGGGTTCGATCAAACGGTTTTTGTTGCTATTCCTTTGATTCGTCGCGTATATTCCGAATTCCGGTGGCCCGGGTGAAGCTCGCCCAACCACTGTCGGCCGTGCCGTCTCCCGTCGGGAGCGGGATCGACGGCAACAAAAAAATGGTTCAACGGCCCTCGAGGCCCCCTTTACGACGGTGTCCCCATGAACGACCACCAGAAGCCGCTCGCCGCGGTGCCCGCCGCACAAGGTCTGTACGACCCGCAAAACGAACACGACGCCTGCGGCGTCGGCTTCGTCGCTCACATCAAGGG
Source organism: Burkholderia sp. Tr-862 (assembly GCF_011753085.1). Lineage (NCBI taxonomy): Bacteria > Pseudomonadati > Pseudomonadota > Betaproteobacteria > Burkholderiales > Burkholderiaceae > Burkholderia > Burkholderia sp. Tr-862. Next base: position 11,233 of record NZ_VWWG01000015.1, on the reverse strand, counting down.
CAAGAAGAGCCACGAGATCATTCAGCAGGGTCTGAAGATCCTCGAGAACCTCGATCACCGCGGCGCAGTCGGTGCCGATCCGCTGATGGGCGACGGCGCCGGCATCCTGATCCAGATTCCGGACGCGTTCTATCGCGAGGAAATGTCGAAGCAGGGCGTGACGCTGCCGCCGGCCGGCGAATATGGGGTCGGGATGATCTTCCTGCCGAAGGAAAACGCGTCGCGTCTCGCGTGCGAGCAGGAGCTCGAGCGGACGGTGCGGGCAGAGGGGCAGGTCGTGCTCGGCTGGCGCGACGTGCCGGTCGACCATTCGATGCCGATCTCGCCGACGGTAAAGGCGAGCGAGCCGCTGATCCGCCAGATCTTCATCGGCCGCGGCAAGGACATCATGGTGACGGACGCGCTCGAGCGGAAGCTGTACGTGATCCGCAAGACCGCGAGCCACCGCATCCAGGCGCTGAAGCTCAAGCACGGCAAGGAATACTTCGTGCCGTCGATGTCGGCGCGCACGGTCGTCTACAAGGGGCTGCTGCTGGCAGGCCAGGTCGGCGTGTATTACCGCGACCTGCAGGACGCGCGCGTCGTGTCGGCGCTCGCGCTCGTGCACCAGCGCTTCTCGACCAACACGTTCCCGGCATGGGAACTCGCTCACCCGTACCGGATGATCGCGCACAACGGCGAGATCAACACCGTGAAGGGCAACGTGAACTGGCTGAACGCGCGTACCGGCGCGATCGCGTCGCACGTGCTCGCCGACGATCTGCCGAAGCTGTGGCCGCTGATCTACCCGGGCCAGTCGGACACCGCGTCGTTCGACAACTGTCTCGAACTGCTGGTGATGGCCGGCTACCCGCTCGTGCACGCGGTGATGATGATGATCCCGGAAGCGTGGGAACAGCACACGCTGATGGACGACAACCGCCGCGCGTTCTACGAATACCACGCCGCGATGATGGAGCCGTGGGACGGCCCCGCCGCGATCGCGTTCACCGACGGCCGCCAGATCGGCGCGACGCTCGACCGTAACGGCCTGCGCCCGGCGCGCTACATCGTCACGGACGACGACCTCGTCATCATGGCGTCGGAAGCCGGCACGCTGCCGATCCCCGAATCGAAGATCGTCAAGAAGTGGCGCCTGCAGCCGGGCAAGATGTTCCTGATCGACATGGAACACGGCCGCATCATCGACGACAAGGAACTCAAGGACAACCTCGCGAACGCGAAGCCGTACAAGAGCTGGATCGACGCCGTGCGCATCAAGCTCGACGAGATCGAGCCGAAGGCCGAGGACGTCGCGGCCGGCCGCACGCAGGGCGCAGCGCTGCTCGACCGCCAGCAGGCGTTCGGCTATACGCAGGAAGACCTGAAGTTCCTGATGGCGCCGATGGCGCAGCAGGGTGAGGAGGCCGTCGGTTCGATGGGCAACGACTCGCCGCTCGCGGTGATGTCGAACAAGAACAAGACGCTCTATCACTACTTCAAGCAGCTGTTCGCGCAGGTCACGAACCCGCCGATCGACCCGATCCGCGAAAACATGGTCATGTCGCTCGTGTCGTTCATCGGCCCGAAGCCGAACCTGCTCGACACGAACAACATCAACCCGCCGATGCGTCTCGAAGTGTCGCAGCCGGTGCTCGACTTCAAGGACATCGCGAAGATCCGCGCGATCGACCAGTACACGGGCGGCAAGTTCAGCGCATACGAACTGAATATCTGCTACCCGGTCGCATGGGGCAAGGAAGGCATCGAGGCACGCCTCGCGTCGCTGTGCGCGGAAGCCGTCGACGCGGTCAAGTCGGGCTACAACATGCTGATCGTGTCGGACCGCAAGACGGACGCCGAACACGTCGCGATTCCGGCGCTGCTTGCCACGTCGGCGATCCACACGCACCTCGTCCAGCAAGGGCTGCGCACGAGCACGGGCCTCGTCGTCGAGACGGGCTCGGCACGTGAGACGCACCATTTCGCGCTGCTCGCGGGCTACGGCGCGGAAGCCGTGCACCCGTACCTCGCGATGGAAACGCTCGCGAAGATGGCGGAAGGCCTGCCGGGCGACCTGTCGCCGGAGAAGGCCGTCTACAACTTCACGAAGGCGGTCGGCAAGGGTCTGCAGAAGGTGATGTCGAAGATGGGCATCTCGACGTACATGTCGTACACGGGCGCGCAGATCTTCGAAGCGCTCGGCCTGTCGAGCGACCTCGTCGAGAAGTACTTCAAGGGCACGGCCTCGAAGGTCGGCGGCATCGGCTTGTTCGAAGTCGCGGAAGAAGCGATCCGCCTGCATCGCGATGCGTTCGGCGACAACCCGGTCCTGCGCGACATGCTCGACGCGGGCGGCGAGTACGCGTACCGCGTGCGCGGCGAAGACCACATGTGGACGCCGGACTCGATCGCGAAGCTCCAGCACGCGACGCGCAGCAACTCGTACCAGACGTACAAGGAATACGCGCACCTGATCAACGACCAGACCAAGCGTCACATGACGTTCCGCGGCCTGTTCGAGTTCAAGGTCGAGCCGACCAAGGCGATCCCGATCGACGACGTCGAGCCGGCGAAGGACATCGTCAAGCGCTTTGCGACGGGCGCGATGTCGCTCGGTTCGATCAGCACCGAAGCGCACGCGACGCTCGCGATCGCGATGAACCGGATCGGCGGCAAGTCGAACACCGGCGAAGGCGGCGAGGACGAGAAGCGTTATCGCAACGAGCTGCGCGGCATTCCGATCAAGTCGGGCGAGACGCTGAAGTCGGTGATCGGCGACGAGATCGTCAGCGACATTCCGCTGAAGGATGGCGATTCGCTGCGCTCGAAGATCAAGCAGGTCGCGTCGGGCCGCTTCGGCGTCACCGCCGAGTACCTCGCGTCGGCCGATCAGATCCAGATCAAGATGGCGCAGGGTGCGAAGCCGGGCGAAGGCGGCCAGCTGCCGGGCCACAAGGTGTCGGAATACATCGGCAAGCTGCGCTACTCGGTGCCGGGCGTCGGCCTGATCTCGCCGCCGCCGCACCACGACATCTACTCGATCGAGGATCTGGCACAGCTGATCCACGACCTGAAGAACGTGAACCCGAGCTCGAGCATCTCGGTGAAGCTCGTGTCGGAAGTCGGCGTCGGCACGGTTGCGGCCGGTGTCGCGAAGGCGAAGGCCGATCACGTCGTGATCGCGGGCCACGACGGCGGCACGGGCGCATCGCCGCTGTCGTCGGTCAAGCATGCGGGCACGCCGTGGGAACTCGGTCTGGCCGAAACGCAGCAGACGCTGGTGCTGAACCGCCTGCGCGGCCGGATCCGCGTGCAGGCCGACGGCCAGATGAAGACGGGCCGCGACGTCGTGATCGGCGCGCTGCTCGGCGCCGACGAATTCGGCTTCGCGACGGCACCGCTCGTCGTCGAAGGCTGCATCATGATGCGCAAGTGCCACCTGAACACGTGCCCGGTCGGCGTCGCGACGCAGGATCCGGTGCTGCGTGCGAAGTTCAAGGGCCAGCCCGAGCACGTCGTGAACTATTTCTTCTTCGTCGCTGAAGAAGTGCGCGAGATCATGGCCCAGCTCGGCGTCGCGAAGTTCGATGACCTGATCGGCCGCGCCGACCTGCTCGATACGCGCAAGGGCATCGAGCACTGGAAGGCGAAGGGCCTCGACTTCTCGCGCGTGTTCTACCAGCCGGAGGAGTGCGAGGACGTCGCGCCGCGTCACGTCGACGTGCAGGATCACGGCCTCGAGCGCGCGCTCGACCACGTGCTGATCGAGAAGGCGAAGGCCGCGATCGAGAACGGCGAGCATGTGTCGTTCATCCAGCCGGTGCGCAACGTGAACCGTACCGTCGGCGCGATGCTGTCGGGCGTGATCGCGAAGAAGCACGGCCACGATGGCCTGGCCGACGACGCGGTGCACATCCAGCTCAAGGGCACGGCCGGCCAGAGCTTCGGCGCGTTCCTCGCGAAGGGCGTGACGCTTGACCTCGTCGGCGACGGCAACGACTACGTCGGCAAGGGCCTGTCGGGCGGCCGGATCATCATCCGTCCGACCAACGACTTCCGCGGCAAGTCCGAGGAAAACATCATCTGCGGCAACACGGTGATGTACGGCGCGATCGAAGGCGAGGCGTTCTTCCGCGGCGTCGCGGGCGAGCGTTTCTGCGTGCGCAACTCGGGTGCGACGGCGGTCGTCGAAGGCACGGGCGACCACGGTTGCGAATACATGACGGGCGGCACGGTCGTCGTGCTCGGCGAAACCGGGCGCAACTTCGCGGCCGGCATGTCGGGCGGTCTCGCGTACATCTACGATCCGGAAGGCACGTTCGCGGCGAAGTGCAACAAGTCGATGGTCGCACTCGATCCGGTGCTGCAGCAGGCCGAGCAGGAGCGTACGGTCGACCGCGCGCTCTGGCATGCAGGCATGACGGACGAAGCGCTGCTCAAGGGGCTCGTCGAGCGTCATTTCCAGTTCACGGGTTCGCCGCGCGCGAAGTCGCTGCTGGAAAACTGGGACGCGGCGCGCCGCCAGTTCGTGAAGGTGTTCCCGCACGAATACAAGCGCGCGCTGGGCGAGATCGGTGCGAAGAAGGCGGCGAAGGAAGTGCTGGCCGCCTGAGCGACGAACGACATAGCGAATGCCGCGCGCGCATGATTGCCGCGCGCGGCTCCCCCACCCGATACACCGAACAGAAGAGCACCTTATGGGCAAGGCAACCGGTTTTCTGGAATTTGAACGCCGCCACGAGGCGTACGAAGCACCGCTCACGCGCGTGAAGCACTACAAGGAATTCGTCGCGGCACTGACCGACGCGGACGCGAAGGTCCAGGGCGCGCGCTGCATGGATTGCGGCATCCCGTTCTGCAACAACGGCTGCCCGGTCAACAACATCATCCCGGACTTCAACGATCTCGTTTACCGCCAGGACTGGCAGCAGGCGATCGAAGTCCTGCATTCGACCAACAACTTCCCCGAGTTCACGGGCCGCATCTGCCCGGCGCCGTGCGAGGCAGCGTGCACGCTCGGGATCAACGACGATCCGGTCGGCATCAAGTCGATCGAGCACGCGATCATCGACAAGGCCTGGGCGGAAGGCTGGGTGAAGCCGCTGCCGCCCGAGCACAAGACCGGCAAGACGGTCGCGGTCGTCGGTTCGGGCCCCGCGGGCCTCGCCGTCGCGCAGCAGCTCGCGCGTGCGGGCCACGACGTGACGGTGTTCGAGAAGAACGATCGCATCGGCGGCCTGCTGCGTTACGGGATCCCCGACTTCAAGCTCGAGAAGTGGCTGATCGATCGCCGCATGCGCCAGATGGAAGCGGAAGGCGTGACGTTCCGCACCAGCGTGTTCATCGGCAAGGATCCGCTGCCCGAGTCGATCGGCAGCCTCGCGAAGGAAACCATTTCGCCGGAGCAGCTGAAGGAAGAATTCGACGCGGTCGTGATCGCGGGCGGTTCGGAAACGCCGCGCGACCTGCCGGTGCCGGGCCGCGAGCTCGCCGGCGTTCATTTCGCGATGGACTTCCTGCCGCAGCAGAACCGCGTGAACGCGGGCGACAAGCTCGTCGACCAGCTGCTCGCGAAGGGCAAGCACGTGATCGTGATCGGCGGCGGCGATACGGGTTCGGACTGCGTCGGCACGTCGAACCGTCACGGCGCGAAGCAGGTCACGCAGTTCGAGCTGCTGCCGCAGCCGCCGGAAGAGGAAAACAAGCCGCTCGTGTGGCCGTACTGGCCGATCAAGCTGCGCACGTCGTCGTCGCACGAAGAAGGCTGCGAGCGTGACTGGGCGGTCGCGACGAAGCGTCTCGAAGGCAAGAACGGCAAGGTCGAGAAGCTGATCGGGGTGCGCGTCGAGTGGAAGGACGGCAAGATGCAGGAAGTGCCGGGCTCCGAGTTCGAGATGAAGGCCGACCTGGTGCTGCTCGCGATGGGCTTCACGCAGCCGGCAGCCACCGTGCTCGAGGCGTTCGGCGTCGCGAAGGATGCGCGCGGCAACGCGCGTGCGGCAACCGAAGGCGATCGCTCGTACTACACGTCGGTCGACAAGGTGTTCGCGGCAGGCGACATGCGCCGCGGTCAGTCGCTCGTCGTCTGGGCGATCCGCGAAGGCCGCCAGTGCGCGCGCTCGGTCGACGCGTATCTGATGGGGCACTCGAACCTGCCGCGATAAGCGCGGTTCGCGGGCCACTGTCGTATCAACCGGGCGTCCGAAAGGGCGCCCGGTTTTTTTATGGTCGGCGCCCGCGGGTGCCGCTGGCGTCGGCCTCCGGTGCCGGCCGCGCGAGTTCGCGGCGGCCTCCAACCCTCGTCATCTCCCCGAAGCGTCGCCTAACCTGATCACATCGGACGTTGATTTTCCGCGGTTCTTCTTCCTTTCATTTTGTAATAATCCTTGGGAACTGTCATATGATGTCGCCCCCTCCGGCCGCGTTCGCATGGCAGCCGAATATGACTTACCCCATTTACAAGGATTCTGGATGGAAGCATTCGTGCAAGGGCTGATCGATGCCGTCAACGGTGTGTTGTGGAACTACGTGCTGATTGCGCTGCTGCTCGGCGTGGGCGCGTGGTTCACGCTGCGGTTCCGGATGATCCAGCTGAAGGCGCTGTTCCTCAGCATGAAGCTGGTCGGCAGCAAGGGCGAGCCGGGCAGCATCTCGTCGTTCCAGGCGTTCGCGACCGGGCTCGCCAGCCGCGTCGGCACCGGCAACATCGCCGGCGTCGCGGTCGCGCTGACGGTCGGCGGGCCGGGCGCGATCTTCTGGATGTGGATGACGGCGCTCGTCGGCATGTCGTCCGCGTTCGTCGAAGCGACGCTCGCGCAGATCTTCAAGGTGTCGCATCCGGACGGCAGCTATCGCGGCGGCCCCGCGTACTACATCCAGACGGGCCTGCGCTCGCGCGGCTTCGGCGTGCTGTTCTCGCTGTCGCTGATCCTCGCGTTCGGCTTCGTGTTCAACGCGGTGCAGGCCAATGCGATCGCCGATGCATTTCACACGTCGTTCGGCTGGCGCCGCGAGACGGTCGGCCTCGGCCTCGTGTTGCTCACCGCGCCGCTCATCTTCGGCGGCATTCGCCGCATCGCGTCGGTCGCGCAGGTGATCGTGCCCGTGATGGCGATCGGCTACCTCGCGCTGGCCGTCTACGCGGTCGCGACGCACGCCGCGCTGGTGCCGGGCGTGATCGCGCTGATCGTGAAGAGTGCGTTAGGGCTCGAGCAGGCGGCGGGCGGCCTGACCGGCTATGCGGTCAGCCAGGCAGTCGCGATGGGCGTGAAACGCGGGCTGTTCTCGAACGAAGCTGGCATGGGTAGCGCGCCGAACGCGGCCGCGACCGCGAGCGTGCGGCATCCGGTCGTGCAGGGGCTGATCCAGATGCTCGGCGTGTTCGTCGACACGATCGTGATCTGCAGCGCGACCGCGTTCGTGATCCTGCTGTCGGGCCAGTACGAACTCGGCACCGGCATGGAAGGCGCGGCGCTCACGCAGCGCGCGATCGCGAGCCACGTCGGCGGTTGGGGCGGCATCTACATGGCCGTCGCGATCTTCTTTTTCGCGTACTCGTCGGTGATCGGCAACTACGCCTATGCGGAAGGCAACGTCGAGTTCATCACGAAGCGGCGCGGCGTGCTGCCAGTGTTCCGCGTCGCGGTGCTGGGAATGGTGATGTTCGGCAGCGTCGGGCAACTGCCGCTGGTGTGGGCGATGGCCGATACGAGCATGGGGCTGATGGCGATCATCAACCTCGTCGCGATTCTCGTGCTCGGCAAGTATGCGCATGCCGCGTGGCGCGACTATCGCCACCAGCGCGCGCAGGGCATTGCCGAGCCGGTGTTCACGCGCAACACGATTCCGGAGCTCGCACGCGTGCTGCCGGCCGACGTGTGGGGCGAGCACGGCCCGCTGCCGCTGCGTCCGGCTTCGGCCGATGCGGGGGGCGAAGCTATGAACGACGCGGTGGCCGAAGCCCGCGTCGCGGTGCGCGAGTCATGAACGGCGACCGGCTCCGTGCGTTCGTCGCGCTGATGCCCGATACGGCATCGCGCGACGCGCTGCACGCGCTGCCGGTCACCCGCGGCGCACGGCGCACGCTGCCCGCGCAACTGCACGTGACGCTTGCGTTCATCGGCGCGATCGAACGTGCACGGTGCGACGCGCTGGCCGAACGGCTGCCGGCGCTCGCAAGCGCGCATGCGCTGCCGTTGCAGCGGGTCGAGCGGATCGCGTGGTGGCCGAGCCTGCCGCGCGCGAGGCTGATCGTCGCGGAACTCGCCGCCGATCCCGCCTGTACGGCGCTGAATGCCGATTTGTCCGCGCTGTTGCGCGACCTGGACGTGCCGGCCGACCGCCGGCCGTTCCGGCCGCATGTGACGCTCGCGCGGCTGCCGCGCGATGCTGACGGACAGCCCGCGCACGGCGGCGCGACCGGCCGGCCGGTCGCGGTGCGCTTCGTCGCGCTGACGCTGTTCGAAAGCCGGCTGTCGCACGACGGTGTGTCGCATGTGCCGATCGTGTCGGTGCCGATCGGGCGGGCGTAGCGGGAAGGGGGCAGGACGAACGAGAGAAGGCCGGCGCGGCGCGCGCCGGCCTCTTGCTTTTGCGGTTACGCGGCGACCTTGTCGTTGTCGGTCACGCGCTCGACGTTGATCATGCCGACGTGGAACGCGGCCAGCGACTCGCGGTGGGCGATGCTGACGATCGCCGCCTTCGGCAGCCGTTCGGCGAACAGGTGATAGAGCCGCGCTTCGTTGTCCGCGTCGAGCGCGCTCGTCGCTTCGTCGAGGAACAGGAAGTCCGGCTTGTGCAACAGCACGCGCGCGCCGGCGAGACGCTGCTGTTCGCCGGGCGACAGCACGCGCGTCCAGTGGCCGGTCTCGTCGAGGCGCCCGACGTAGTCTTCGAGGCGGCACGCGCGCAGCGCGTCGCGGCACGCGTCGTCGGTGAACGCATCGGGCGCGGCCGGATAGGTGAGCGCGGCCTTCAGCGTGCCGATCGGCAAGTAGCTCGTCTGCGGCACGAACATCATCCGCGCGCCGACCGGCGCGTCGATCGCGCCGTCGCCGAACGGCCACAGGCCCGCGAGCGCGCGCATGAACGTGCTCTTGCCGGAACCCGACTTGCCGATCACGAGCCAGCGCGAGCCGGGTTCGATCGTCAGGTTGCCGATGTTCGCGAGCGCGGTGCCGTTCGGCAGCGCGAGCTTCAGCGACGACGTCGACAGCTTCGCGGCATCGACGTAGTGCAGGTTGATGCCGCCGTGCTCGGTTGCCGGCGACAGGCTTTCCTTCAGGTGCGACGTCCCCATCACGCGCTTGAATTCACGCAGACGGTTGACGGTTGCGCGCCATTCGACGAGGGTCGAGTAACTGTTGATGAACCACGAGAACGAATCGCTGACGGTGCCGAACGCGGACGAGATCTGCATCAGCACGCCGAACGAGAACGCGCCCGCGAAATAGCGCGGCGCGGCGACGACAAGCGGGAAGATGATCGCGATCTGCCCGTAGAAGCTCAGCACGAACGTGAGGCGCTTCGTGTACTTCATCACGCGCCACCAGTTGTCGCGAATGCGCATGAACAGGCTCTGCGCGTTGCGGGTCTCGGTTTTCTCGCCGTCGTAGAAGGCGATCTGCTCGGCGTTCTCGCGCACGCGGATCAGCCCGAAGCGGAAATCGGCCTCGACGCGCTGCTGCTGGTAGTTGATCGACACGAGCGGGTGGCCGACCTTCTGGATGATCAGCGAGCCGACCACCGCGTACAGCGCGGCCGCCCACACCATGTAGCCGGGGATCGTGATCGGCGTCGCGCCGAGCGAGAGCGTCAGCGCGCCGGCGAGCGACCACAGGATCGTAATGAACGACACGAGCGTGACGACCGTCGACAGAAGGTCGAGCGACAGCGCGAGCGTCGTCGTCGCGAACGACTGGAGGTCGTCGGTGATCCGCTGGTCGGGGTTGTCGGCGAGGCGGTCGCGTTCGATCCGGTAGAACGCGCGATCACCGAGCCACTGGCCGAGAAACCGGTCGGTGAGCCACTGGCGCCAGCGGAACCCGAGCATCTGCCGCAGGTAGCGGCCGTACACCGCGAGGATGATGAAGCCGAATGCGAGTGCCGAGAACTGCATCAGCAGGTTCGGGAAGTCGTGGACGTCCTTCGACTGCAGGGCGTTGTAGAACTGCGCGTTCCACTTGTTCAGCTTGACGTTGATCCAGACGACGCAGAGATTGATCACGATGATCGTGACGAGCAGCCCCCACGCGGTTTTCCATTCGGACGACACCCAGTAGGGCTTGATGAGGCTCCATGCGGATACCGGGCGCTCGTCCTGCGGCGCGTCGGAGGCGGAGCGGACGGGATCGATCGATTGGGTCATGTGCTTCCTGATGAGTAGCCGGCGCGCGGGCCGGGCGAAGCCGGGCGCGCGCCGCGATAAGGCATGCCGGGGCGCGGCGCCGACTGACGGCGGGCGCACGGATGGTCGCCCGCGCGTCTTAAACGGCGCTTAAGGGCCGGCGGTGACGCGGCAACCGGCCGCTCGCGCGGCCGGCCTGCGGGCATTGTGCCAGAGCGGCGCAGCGCGACGGCGAATTTGCCGCAAGGGGGACAGTTTGCGGCGCTTTCCGCTTTTATGGTCTAATGGCCGACGACGAAACAGGGGTGCTTCGAGCGCGGCCGACGGGTCATTCCGGGCGACGCGGCGAGGCTGAGAAAGACCCTTCGCACCCGATCCGGGTAATACCGGCGAGGGAAGTTTCTGATCCCGCCGGGCCGCGCTGGCCGCCATCCCACATGGTCAGCGCCCGAGTCCCGCCCGGCCGGCCTTTGCTGCCGGTTTCGTCCTTTTGGGTACGCGCGTTTGCGCGTTACGGAAGGAATGATGACCGCTCAATCTTCAGTCTTTTGCGCTGTTCCCGATCCGCTGTCGCATGCGTTGGCACGGGACGGCGCGCGCGCGTCGACGTCCGTCGCACGGGCCCGCGCGGTTCGCGGGGAGGGCGCGCGATGAACGTCCACGTTTCCCGGCCGGATTTCGCGGTGCTCGGCGGCGGCCTCGTCGGCCGTCTGATCGCCTGGCGGCTCGCGGGCGACGGGCATCGCGTCGCGCTGTACGAGCGCGGCGGCCCGGACGGCGAGCAGTCGGCCGCATGGATCGCGGCCGCGGTGCCCGCGCCCCCCCCCGAGGCGGCGAGATCGGGAGAGGCGCGTGTAGGGGACGAGGCGCCCCGCACGTGTAGATCTCGCTCGGAGCGTGCGCCTC